>JABXGY010000018.1 GCA_016550395.1 archaeon
GGTCCCAGGATTGAGGAGTCTCCATGATTTACCACCGAGAAGCCAACTAGGGCAGGTTAGTGGTTGGGTAAACCATTGTTATATGTTTAGTGGATTTTTTGTGGGTTTTTCGCAATAAAATTTACATTTTTTAGCGTCAGCCCGATATTTTTAAGGGGTTATTCGGCGCGATAGTAGTCTATCTGAGGTTCGAGATGGCTGACGAGATGGCGAGAACGATAGTACACGATGCAAATCACGAAGAAATCCTTCGTGAAGTAGTAACGGAACTTGAACAGCATAGTGATGTAAAAGGATGGGCAATTATCAGCCAAGAGGGATTGCTAATCGAGCACCGGATGCCACCAACTGTGAACCCACATCTACTCGCTGGAAACGCAGCAGCCCTCGCTCATTCAGCACAGGTCGTCATTAGTCAAACTGACTCTGGACCCATGAAAACCATCCATCTTGACGGAGAACGGAATTTCCTTATTTTAGTGGGTGGCGAATTTCAAATCATTTTTCTCGTAATGGCTAAACAAGGAACTGATCTCCAGCCTCTTGGAGAATTTCTTGCAGCTGCGGCTAATAAATTCCAGTCGCAGTAAATAGAACCAACTATTCTTTTTCTACAAAATCAATCTCAATACCTGATTCCTGGAGCATTTCTATGCCATCTTTGTCAGGGTATTGACGCTTTACAATAACGCGTGCTATTCCTGCATTAATCAGCATTTTCGCACAAATGGTACAGGGTGAATGAGTGACATAGAGGGTAGCATCGCGACTGCTTACTCCATGGAGCGCACATTGAATGATAGCGTTTTGTTCAGCGTGGACACCACGACAGAGCTCATGACGCTCACCTGGTTTTACTCCCGTTGTTAGTCGCAGACAGGTTTCTGTGGTACAATGCTCCATATTTGCAGGAGCACCATTATACCCAGTCGATAGGATATGCTTGTCGCGAACCAAAACAGCACCTACCTGCCTGCGAACACAGGTAGATCGAGTGGCAGCTAACTCGGCAAACCGGATGAAATATTCATCAATTGTCGGTCGTTTCCTCTCTAGCCCTGGTTGTGTTTTTGAAGGGATTAACCCTTCATTTTGAATGTCTATAGATTTTGGCATTGTGGTAGAATCCTAATAAGGCGCTTCCCCTTATTGCCCTTGTCCTATGGCATGTTTTCGTTTCAGAATTGCGTCAATGAAGGCAAGATATAGAGGATTGGGTTGATCAGGACGCGATGTGTATTCGGGATGGAACTGGGTACCTACCACCCAATAGCGGTTGGTAAGTTCGATGGCATTGATGATCTTGCCCGATAAATCAGTTGCTGAAACTATGAGACCCTCTTTTTGCGCTCTTTTCGCAGGTTCCCACATAAGGTGATAACGGTGACGGAATCGCTCACGAATCTTTGATTTCTTATAGATTTTGTGGAGTTTGGTCTTCGGAAGAACCCTTATGGGATGTCCTGCGAGTCGCATAGTCCCTCCTTTCTCTTCGATTTCTCGTTGTTCAGGGAGTAAGTCGACAACGGGGTAGGGGGTTTTAGGATCTAGCTCAGTGCTATTCGCTTTTTTCATTCCTAGCCCATATCGGCATAAGGCGACGAATAATAGCTGCGCCCCAAAACAAATTCCCAGATAAGGAAGATCCTCTTCAACCGCAATCCATGCCGATCGAATCATTCCTTCAGTTCCCCGCGTTCCAAATCCGGGTGTTAGAAGAATACCGTCATATTTGAGGAGTTGATCCTTCGCATCATTACTTTGCTCTAGTTGTTCGGCATCAACCATTTCAATCGTTGTTGCTGCACCCAAATGTGCCCCAGCGTGTCTCAATGATTCATAGATACTCACGTAGGTATCAGCCATGGCCACATATTTTCCAGGCATAGCGATCCGGACGTTTTCAGTTGGATGGAGGAACCGGTTGACTACCTCCTCCCAATTTTGCATACCTGTGGGTGGGTGAGCTATCATCTCTAATTGTTGAAGAATTATTGCATCAAGCCCCTGTTCATAGAACTTTAATGGGAGTTCGTAGATTTCTTTCAAATCCGGATTTGAAATCACAGCTTCAGGTAAGACGTTGCTATAAAGAGCAATTTTTCGACGGCTCTCCTTTGTAAGAGCACTCTCACTTCGTGCAATGATAATATCGGGCTGAAGTCCCCTTGAGAGTAACTGTTTAACAGAATGTTGTGTGGGTTTTGTTTTCATCTCTCCTACTGTTGCCAAGAGGGGGACTAAAGTAACATGAACTAACAATGTGTTTCCTGACCCCTGTTCGAGGCGGAACTGTCGAATAGCTTCTAAAAATGGATCTGCCTCAATATCTCCAACTGTACCTCCGATTTCAACCATTATTACATCAAGCTTGTTCCGTTCGCGTTTTCCAGCTTTAGCGATCTCAACTAATCTTCGCTTAATCTCATCCGTGATATGAGGAATAATCTGAACGGTTTTTCCTAAAAACTTTCCAAGGCGTTCTTGTAAAATGACACTCAGATAAATTTGTCCGGATGTGATGTTATTCCGGGGATGTATTGCCCGACCAATAAACCGTTCATAGGTACCAAAGTCTTGGTCTACCTCTGCTGTGATATAACGGAAACTTGGAGCTGGATTGAATTCAAAAATCTGATCAGTGATAAAAGGTTCCCCATGCTCCACGGGATTTAATGTCCCTGGATCTACATTCAAATATGGGTCAATTTTCACTAAATCGACCTCATAGCCCCGAAATTGTAACAGCTTAGCAATACTTGCGGTGGTATGACCTTTCCCTATCCCTGATAATACACCACCGGTCACAAAAATGAACTTAGGCATATTTCCTCTTGGACTAACCGATACATAAGCCTAGCGGTAAATCCGTGAATGCCCTCACCATTATGCTTTAATACCTGTTTTAAGCATCTACTCGGCTGAGGGATTGGAGCTTTGCCTCGACTCAAGTCGATTAGACAATCTCAAGCCAAGTTTTGGGCACTATTCTGTCTCGCTCTTCTCTTTCCAACAGGCTTCTACTTAGCATTCCAGACCATTGATATATCAAATTGTTACTACGAAGCCCCAGATCTGGCTACTACTCCTTTTCTTTATACCAATAATCCTAAGGTAATGACACCCGAAGCAATCGACAAAGCATCCATACTCACCGAGCATCCTTTATTGTGGTTCCTGGATCGAATCACAGAGTGTCGTATTCGAGCAGTCCTTATTGCCTTAACCATCATACTTCTCATGCTGCTTGTGATGGCTTTTGCCCACACCATCCGTCCACAGAAGTAACTCCAGGGAATGTATGTGGGATTCTGGGGTGACTGGGAAGCACCCTAGAATGCGGGATTGACCGCAACGTACAGGCAGACCCTATTTTTGACGAACCCTAAGACGACCTCCTGCATTGGTCTGCCTGTACCACTTCACACTAACAAAATGGCATATCCCATCGCCATACTTCCATTAAAACCACTCTAGGAAAAGGGTGGGTTTCTAGGGTGAAGGGAAGCGCCTTAGAAATGGTGGATTAGACCCCCGCACGTACAGGCAGACCCTATTTTTAACAAGCCTCCAGCTTTGGTCTGCCTGTACCATTTTTTTGACATTCATTAAGTTTATATAGATGTACCTATCGATATACATAGCGTGGCATGGTATAACGGTTAACGAGATTATGTATCTATCAATGCACATGGTCTCGCATACCAAACCTGTCCCCAAAACAACCGCTCTCAGGCGGAGAACACACAATGCCTAAACAGAAACCTCTTGAATCATGGGAAAGCGACGTTCGCCGAGGTCTCCTCAGACTCCTTGTCCTCGCCGTCATCAAGGAATCGAAGTCGACCTTTGGTTACGAGATTGCCCAGAGTATCAAAAAACGCACCGCTGAACGTCTTATCGTACAAGATGGCACCCTTTACCCGTTGCTCCGCCGTCTGGAAGACCAAAAAATGGTCCGCAGCACCTGGAATGTGGCTGGTGAACGTCCACGGAAATACTACCAGCTTACGGCAGCTGGTGAAAAAGACCTCTTAGCAATGCTAGAGTTCTGGAACGATCTAGTACTCTCTTTAGATCCCCTCTTCCGCAGTATAGTGGTGGGGCGTGAAGCAAACGGCGATTACCAAGAACAAATCCAGTTCTGTACAAGTTGCGGGAACCAAGTCTTTCCTGGAGCTATCTTCTGTGCGAACTGCGGAGCGGAATTAACAGAAAGTGAATAGAAAATGTCTAAAGAATATGGAACTAACGACGAATTTTCAGGTAATGGGAATCCTCCACATACACCTAAACCTGGTGATGAGGCTTCAGCTCGAAAAATCATCGCAGACTATCTTGATCAAGTGAAAGCCCGATTACCTCGTGAAGTTGCAGCCGAGGTAATTCCTGAACTTCGATCGCACCTCATGGAACAAGCAAGTCAACCCAGCGGACAATTAACCAGTGCTGGCGCGTGGGACGCTGTGGTCGCTATGGGTAGCCCCGATATTGTGGCTCGCGAGTTCCGACGAGAAAGTGAAACCCCCGACATTGACAGAGCTCAAAGTTTCCTTGAAGCCCTCACCCCGAGAAATCGCCAGATTTTCTGGTGGGTTATCGTAGGAATCGTCATCGCAGACCTTGTGCTAATTGCATACATCGTGTCAGTTGTATTAATCAATATTTCAACAACTCCATGGACTTTCTTTACCCCTTGGATTTTGACGGGAGTAGCAGCACAAGTCTGGGTGTTTGCGGGCATTGCGATATCTTATCTAGTATTGTTACTCTTATCCCATCCTGAAGGTGCTCCGTTAATGGAACTCCTGCGGAATATCTTCGAGGAGTCCAAAGAGAAAGAAGACCGCGTTCCTCGAACCCAACGTCGGGTTCAGAAGCGCGTGAAGAAATACAACGAACTTACCGGTCGAACCCACCTCTTGGGGCAAATGATCGGTCACATCATTGGAATCACGGTTGCAATTGTCTTTGCAGTTATGTTACCAATTTTGGTACCAACCTATCCAATCTTTGATATTCAAGTGCTTTACTGGCTGGCTATTATTGGCCTGACTAATGCAGCCCTAACCGCAATTCGAATCCTTGTCGGAGACAGCTCACTTGCGGCTGCAAGACTGCTAGCGTCAATCGATGTCCTCTATGGAATCGTTGGATTATGGATGGTCACCCTGTTCTTCTATGGACCACTATCCTTCCCCATTCCATTCTGGAACGCAGGTCAATGGTTCCTACTATACTGGAAACCGTACGCAATGTTGTTTGCATGGCTTGCCCCTCTATTGATCCTCCTCATTATCGTAGGTATGACTATCCAACTCATCCAAGTCAACGTCTACATCCAACCCCTTTACAATGGGTACACTATTACAACTGAAGATCTAGCCTAACTATCCTCTTCCCTCGGGGTAGTACATAGTGGATTGTACTACCCCACTATTCTCTTTTTTTCTCACAAACCTTATCAACAGCTATGTGTATTCGTGGCTTATACTGAGGGTTTCTAAATGAGTTCTCGGCTAGCTGTCAATATACGTGAGTATGATGTCAAAGATTTTGTTGCATTGAGTCACTTAGTAGCTGACTTTTTTACATTTCACCGCCGACTCCAAGGGCGTGGTCCTCTTCCACCGGAAGAGGCCGCCACTATTATTCCCCGCGACATGATTCAGGAAAGCTCTTATGTCCTCGTCGCAGAACCGCAAGAGGGAGGAGACATCATCGGTTTTTGTCGAATTGAAGACCACGAAGGGGCCTTTTTCCTTCGTGAAATCATGGTAACTGAGAACCAGCGGATCCGTGGTGTGGGAACAGCTTTGCTAACAGCAGCTGAGGAGCACATTAAGGCAAAAGGGCATACCAACTTGTATCTATCAGTTGTTCCTTACAATATCGATGCAGTTCGGTTTTTTGTTCGCCGAGGATATAATATCCTTAATACAATTGAATTACGAACTGAAACACCAGATGAAAAAGTTCAACGGAAACCACTTCATTTTCTAGGTCTTCAGTTTCGGTATTAGCTAAAGAAAGAGTAACGGATTCTCCATTGAGGTACAAACAACACATTTAGAAGTGAAGCTCCCATAAGAGATGGATAAATAGGACAGCTCTTGGAGAATCGAAGGCAGTGGCACCAAAAAAACCAACCAAGAACCATTCAGGATTACAAGTAAAGATCGGGTCAATTAAACTATCGAACCCCACCATATTAGCTTCAGGAGTACTTGGCGTCGCTGCAGGGGGATTGATTAGAGCTTGGAAAGGCGGGGCAGCAGCAGTTGTTACAAAAACTGTGGGAATAGAATCTCGTACAGGACACCCAGGACCACGTATTGTGGGAATTTACGGAGATAGCCTCATGAATGCGATGGGCATTCCAAATCCTGGCATCCAAGAGTATCTTTCAGAAATTAAATCAACGATTAAGCTTGAAATTCCAGTGATTGGGAGTGCTCTAGGGAACAGTCCCGATGAATTTGCTTCTGTTGCCGAACAATTAGCTAAGGCAGGCGTGACTGCAATTGAACTGAATGTATCTTGTCCCCATGTGGGCTCTCTGTATCTGTTAGGCATGGACCCACAGGGTATCACCGAAGTTGTGACCGAAGTGGTTCAATGCGTTAAAGGCAAGGCTCCAGTGTGGGTTAAATTACCGGGTTCAACCGATTATCCACGCCTTATTAAAGTAGCTCAAGCCGCTGAAGCTGCTGGGGCATCAGCACTCGTTGCTTTAAACACACTTCCCGCATTGGCAATTGATATTGAATCTCGACGACCACTGCTAGGTGCTGGTATCGGTGGGCTATCAGGTCCGGCTGTAAAACCGATTGCTATCCGTGCAGTATGGGAATTACATCAAGCTGGGATTGCTATTCCTTTAATTGGTGTTGGTGGTATCCTTACCGGTTCTGATGTGATTGAATATCTTCTAGCAGGGGCGTCAGCTGTTCAAATTGGCACAGGAGTATACACTCGTGGAGTAACGATATTTTCTGATATTTGTCATGAAGTCGCTGAATATCTGAAAGAGCATGGGATTAATCAAATTTCTGACTTAGTGGGACAAATCAA
>JABXGY010000019.1 GCA_016550395.1 archaeon
AGGTACATCAAATGGTTCAATGTACCTTAACATTAACACCTGGAACATCTTTTTCGAAAATGGATCTCAGACGAGTTCTCAATTACTATTTCCACTTTGGATAAACACTCAATCATGGTACAATCGAGTAACTGTACAAATCCCTACAATTTCCGGAGAATATTACGTGTCATATGAACACATTCACCTATCTACAGGAACTTATTCTTGCTGGCGAGCTCACTCCAATGTGTTCCAATCTCTAGACGACGATTATGCATTAACAGAAGAAATTTGGTATTTCCAGAATACCTATGGAGTACTCTTAAAACACACCAGTGAACTCAAGGCATCACAACATGCAATATATACTTACAAATTCACGCGTGAACTCATCGCCCACAATTTGCATATCTATGGTATCTTTGCCGAAGAACAGACTAGTCTCATTGACAGTATAATTATGGTCTGTTCTCTATTAGTAATCATCCCAACGATTTCAATCATCATAATAATCCAATACAATCGAAGACGAAGAGGTAGAGTATCTATGCTTTGAGTTTTAAGGGATTATTAATTGAACACATCACGAATTGTAAAATCCTTCACTAATCTGACATGCAGTTGATTCGCATTCATCCTACTGACCATAATTTATGGATTAATCCTTCTCTCTGAAGTCTAACTTGGTCTATATTGTCAACGAATTAAAATTATAGGTGGCTAAAACGGCCTGATTCTCCTCAGAATAAGTATTATCACGCAAATTATGATGAGAATTATGACGAGTAGTAGGAGGAAAATCCACCAAGGCGGTGGCGGAGGTTCTGCCTTGATGATGCAAAGTTCAAGACCCCCAACTAGTTGGTCTCCAATTCTTCCCATTATAAGATACGTTCGTTCCTCAAATAATTGAATGTCAGAAGACAAAGAAACTGTCACACTACCCATCCCTAGAGGTGCTTCAGCAGTAGCTTCTGAAGCAGAGGGAGCTTGAATGATTGCACGCCAATTCGGATCTAAATTATCGGATTGGCTATCAACGAGGTTTAATTCAGGCTGAATGCCACCAATGTGGAGAAGTGCGAAATCGATGCTTACCTCACCAGAAAATTGGGGATCAACATAGATAATTGCAAAGTTCTCTGTTCCATTATTGTTATGAGGGTTTAGATCATATTGATGCTCAATTCGTACCCGCACACATCGCTGAAGACTGCCTGGAAACGGGAAAAAGGGCAGGGAAGTGATGTTAACACTTTGATATCCAGGAATTAGTGGAATCCAATGGTTAGAAATCTTAGTCCATTGAATTGCTCCAATTCCCCATTCAGCCCACTCAAATATGACAAGTGTATTAGTAGCATCGGCTGGGGCACCATTATGGATCGTTGCATCAATCACGTAAGGGTAATACGCATACAAATTATAAGTCCCAACTTGATTGAACTCAGTAAGAAATCTTACCTGGATATCGGGATTGTCCCATCGCGGGAAGCTATTCTCGTCTTCCTCTGAGTCTATAATCCAAGTGGTACTATCCCACTGACAATAAATATAGGGATCCGATTGTTCATCAAAGCCAAATAACACAACCGCAGTCCGTTCTGGATCTTCTTGGGTGGCAATAAAATTCACAGGGCCTGAACCTACATCCTCAGGCAGATTTTCTGCGATTTCAACAAAACCCTGCCCATCGGCTCTCATTTCCCCAAAACTTTCCCGGTCAACCTCCACTGTGACTAGCTCGCCTACACGAAATTTATAGCCCTGAAATGTTATTTCAGTGGTTGCATCTCCACGATCAGGAATCAAAAATCCAAAAGCACCAGAAGCGGTCACACGAATGACATCCAAAAAGGGCCTACAGTTATCCAATGTTACTGTGATATTCAATTCACCCGCAACCTCAGGTTCAACGAAAAAGAAAGCCTGGCCCTGTGTATTTGTATAAGCAACTTCATGAATCTCTGCGTTTTGAAGACACACCATTGCCTTCGGAACTGCTGCCCCTGAAGTTGCATTTCTTACTTTCACGACGAAGGATTGCAGTCCTTGTGATCCAATTGCATCGGGGAACTCCACAGCTAACTCAGTTGGTGGCCTCGTGTATATGGTCATCTCAGGGTCTCCAAAGAGGTGAAATTGGAGAAATCCGTGTAATGGCATATCAGAAAAGAAATGAAAACTACTAAAAGTCCACATCTGACCGAAATAAAGCGTTTGACCTAAAGTCAGTGGACCATCCATTACATAACCAGGAATAAATTCGGGAAAAAGCGCACCAATCATTCCAAAAAATACTAATTGAGTGGCTTGAAAGGGAGCGGGTCGCGTAGCTCCAATGGCTGCGATTGCACCATTATCTTCAAGGCGAGTTAGTTCTTCGCAAAAACATTCATGGTCTTGAATAAAGAAACCCGAATTACCCTCATTCCGAAGATTATCTTGATCAGTTTCACCATCAAACCAACCAGTATTACAAGCCATACTCAGGACCAGTGGATACATGTGATCAAGAATATTTAGAGACTCAAAATCATCATCAACCGTGAAAGAAGGGGCACCCCAGCCATCACTGTCATCCCTATGAAAAGGAGGGTTTCTTTCGAAGTTCTTTGATTTACCATGACCAAAATAATACGCGAGTATTCGACCTTCCTCCAAACTGTAAGGAACGGAGTCAAAATAGGGAGCTGGTTTATCAACCTGGTGTACATAATAGCCCTGACCTCTAAGAAAATTCGCAGCGAATTCCGCAGTTGCAAAGAGAAGAGGCTCAAGAATGTTTAGAGACGCACAAGACGCGATACTATTGTAGAAATTTAGATTCGAAATTGGCTCTATCGTATAGTTTAGGATTTTATTCAC
>JABXGY010000115.1 GCA_016550395.1 archaeon
AACAACCTAGAAATCAACTTGTAGATCTTGGATCTCCCTTTGAGTATAATCTTGCTGCGGAAGCCGGAGCAGGTATTGACCAATGGTGGCTCAATGACACATCGCATTTCACTATCAATACATTAGGGTTAATTACAAACGCTTCGACGCTGACGATTGGTTGTTATGGATTGCAGGTTTGGGTTAATGATACTCTTGGTAATGAGCTGTCCAGCCTCTTCTCCGTTACAGTGACGACATTGTCTGAATGGACTGTGTTGGTCTATCTTGATGGAGATAACGACCTTGAAGAAAACGCATTTAATGATTTCAATGCGATGGAATTAGTGGGGTCAACCACGGACGTAAAAATTCTTGTCTTAGTTGACTTTTGGGATGGAAATGATGCTCCCTTTACTGGAACCAAATGCTATGAGATTATGTACGATACGGATTTACAGTCAATTAATTCCTGGGAATTAGGAACCTCTTTTCCCAATGAAGCAAATATGGGTTCAGGCAATACACTGCGAGATTTCGTTATTTTTGGTCAATCTTATGCTCCTGCGAAGCACTTTTTGTTAGTGATTTGGAATCACGGAGAAGGATGTTATGGATTATGCGTTGATGACACCAACCACGACTTCTTAACATTACGTGAACTCAACCAAGCGTTGATTGATCCTTTAACATATTACCTTGATATCGTTGCCTTTGATGCCTGTCTTATGGGCCAACTGGAGACAGGGTATGAGCTTCGAAACGCAACTGATATTGTTGTCTTCTCTGAGGAAGGCATTCCCCTTACTGGTTTTCCCTATGAAGATATCCTTCTCAACTTAACCCTGTATCCTAGCGCTACTCCCTTTCAATTGGCTGAGAGTATGGTCAATTATTACGTCTCAGCTTATAGTGCTGGAGGACGATATTTTGACCCTCAAATAGACTTTGCCTGTCTATCTGCAATAGACACCTCCCAGCTTCATAATGTTGCAATGCATTTGCACATACTTATCAACGAATTGATGAACCCTCTTCAGACAGCCCCTGCAATCTATGAGCTAATATGCCTTGCAAGGAAATATACCCAAGGTTTTACATCAGCTGAGTTCATGGACTTGGGAGGGTTTGCCTCACAACTAGCTGACGCATTTAGTAATGAAACTTACTCGCCATACACAGAATTCTATCATTTAGCCATGAATCTCAGCCTTGCCATCGAATCGGCTGTCATTGCTGAATCACATTTATTTGGAGTGCCTCGCGCTACAGGACTTGGTTTAACCTTTGGCTCCTATGGTTCCACTCAATTAGCACTCGCTGATGATACTAGCTGGGATGAGTTCATGGATTATTTCTTGAGTGCAGGCAGCTCATTTTATGACGCACTTTTCATCGATGCTTTCGCTGAACATTATGGTTATCTCGATGGTTGTCAGGACTCTGTGTGGTTTGCTATCATTCCGAATGTAAGCGGATATTTCACCTTTGATATGACAGCCGTATGGGATGAGTATGTGACCGACTTTGATCTGTATCTTTATGACTCCAATGGCAATGAATTAAGCGCGTCTTATAGTCCTGAATCCAGTGAAACCATTTCACATTATCTGACGACGGGGCTCTCCTACTATCTCGAAATATACTCATACGGAAACGACTATCTCGGTGCTGGCGTCTTCCAGCTTTCAATTTATTCTCAGTCATCCCCAACGACTCCCTTCGATCCAGGAGCAGTTACCCTTTTTGCGCTAATTATCATCGGCACCGTTGGTGGAATCATTGCCATAATATTTCTCATCGCATACTCTACGCAACGACGCATAACACCTGCTCCTTCACCATACCCCTATACCCGCCCCCAAGTAACACCTACACACGGTGATGCTGATGTGGTTCGATACTGTGGATATTGTGGATCCGTATTACCCGCACGAGCACAATATTGCCCCATTTGTGGAGCCTCATCCCACAACGACTAACCCTGTCATCCTGAACTTGACTGGAACACAAAAAATCCCCTAAAATCTCCCTTTGGGGGCAATTCTTTTGCACCTCAGTTTCCAGCCTTATATAGGCAAGCGGGAGACCTGCAATGACTGACAATGCGTGGCTGGATCCTCGATGTAGCGCCCCAGTCTGATCACTTGATTCTGTGGTTGCGGACAGCTAAGGCGTGTGTGCCCCTTGAAGTACCGTATCAACCACAGTTCTACTTACATGCACCGGGCGTTCGATTCGAAGACTATGCGCCGCTGTTCGAGAATCATCCCCACGTGAGCGCTGTGACGCCTGAGTTTCATCGATTACAGCTGCGAGGTAAGCTACGCCCGGTTATCGCCGTGACAGTCTCCTCCTGCACCCAACTCGCTCGTGTCGTCCGCGAAATCAAAGCCCTCGCCGTCCCTCGTTTTCGCGTCTTCAACGGCGATCTTTCAGCTACGCAGCTGTGGTATCTCGAGCAGCAGCGCTACCCCTTCGAACAGGTAGAGGTTCACACTGATGCGTCAGAGACACGCGTAACCCACATCGACTCCTGCGACTCCCAATGGGCTCATGACTACGCTCTTCCACCTTTTGACACGGTGGACCTCCGCCTGGAGGGACAGGACCTCTTCTGTGCATCCAGCTCCAACGGAGCCACATTGCAGACCACGGAGCCCATGATGCTCCAGGATTGGATTATGGCTCAGGATCCCGACATCATCTTCACTGAAGAAGGCGACTCACGGATTTTTCCCACTCTCATCCAACGCGTCCAACAGGCAGGGATGCTGCGCCAGTTCTCGTTAAGCCGTGATCAAACCCCTCATGTCTTCAGTGACAAAACTCTCCCCCCCGGACGCCCTGTGTTCCGGTACGGCGGACCCGTCTTTTACCGACCACATCCATTCATCCTACGCGGTCGTCTACATCTGAGCCGATCACATATGACCTTTGGCAGCTTCGATGGATTGGTGGAGGCGTGTCGACTCACAGCCTTTCCACCTCAACGGATGGCTCGCAGCAGCCCTGGCACAGGCATCAATATGCTGCAGATGCAAGAAGCCCTGAAACGGGGTGTGCTGATCCCAGAGACCAAAGCGGACCCCGAGCGCTATAAGACCGGCATCGAACTTCTCAACGCCGACCGAGGAGGACACGTCATCACACCACGAGTTGGCGTATTCAGCGAAGTGGGAGAACTTGACTTTCTCTCCATGTATCCCTCACTGATGGTGAAATACAACATTTCACCGGAGGCGTTGTTTTGTGATTGCTGTCCAGAGGATGCCACCATCGTACCTGAACTCGGCTACTGGTTATGCCGGCGTCATACTGGAATTGTACCAGCCTTTCTTGAACCAATTCTCAAAAAGCGCGTGTTTTACAAGCGACACCGACACGATAACCCGGTATATGAAGCTCGACAATCCGCATTGAAATGGCTGTTAGTAGTCTCATTTGGCTATTTGGGCTTCCGTGCCTCACGTTTCGGTCGAGTCGAAGCCTATGAATGCGTCACCGCCTTTAGTCGCCAAGTACTGCTAGAGACGAAGGCTGTCTGTGAACGCAAGGGCTTTCAGGTGCTCCATGGTATTGTGGACTGTGTCTGGCTCCAGAAAGCTGATGCCGACGTTGAAGACTACATGGCAGTCAGCGACGCCATCTCCGAAGTGACGGGGTTACCCATAGAGTTTGAAGGCCGATATCGCTGGATCATGTTTCTTCCCTGTCGTGGTCAACCATACGGCGCCCTTACCCGGTACTGCGGTGTGAAAGAAGATGGGACCATCAAAGTGCGTGGCATAGAGCTCCGCCGCCGTGATACCCCCCCATTCATCAAACAACTCCAGCTCGACCTCCTCACCTGTCTGGCGGGAGCAGAGGATAGCGACGAAATGCATCAGATGATCCCCCAACTTCTCGACATCGTAAAAGAATACATAGAGCAACTACAAAGCGGTGACGTGACCACAGAGCAGCTCGTCATCACACAAAACATCAGTCGATCTTCAGACGAGTATCAACAACAATGCAGCCAGGCTATCGCCGCTGAACTTGCCATTCGCTACGGGCAAGACCTTCAGCCAGGACAACCGGTAGCCTATGTGCACACCGACGCCAAAGCACGCCATCCCTTGCGCCGCGTCGCACTCCCACACACCGCCGCCGCTACTCACTATGACAAAACCAAATACACGGAACTGCTCCTTCGCGCCACCGACACTCTGCTTACGCCACTAGGGTGGCACTATAATCGGCTAGCTGAGCACTTTAGTGGGAAACCCCTCCAAACTGTGTTGGATTCTCATCTTCAGCGCGTGAAATAGCCAAAACGGTTATCTTATTATGAAAATGCCTTACGGACGATGCTAAAATCATATTTGGTGATCGAATATGTCGAAGAGTACTGTCAGTCAAATTGGTCTGATTCTCGTGATAATTGACACATTAATCTCACTCGTTGTTGGGCTATTTATGATATTCTTCCAATAACTTTCTTTCTCATTTGGGGCTTTGGCCTTGAATGGGGTTTAGGTATCATAATTATGGTTCTTTGATCTCTTACACTTGCTGTCGCAGGGGTATACTAGTTTCCTCGGAAGATTGAAGGACCCTGAATTTTCCTCCTAATCCTTGGCATTCTTCTCTTAATCTTCAACGCCCACGTGTATGCCATTTTTGTAATAATTAGATTAATCCTGATGATTTTCAAATAGCAGAGCGACAATAAGACTCGTTCACTTATCTTTCAAAAATTTCGAAATTCGTGAAGCTGCTTCACGAATCCGATTCGGTGGAGCAGATCCAACACTGATACGAATATTATCAGGATAGGCACTACCAAACTGGTCACCAGGAACGACGATAACTCCAGATTCTTCAAGGAGTGTAATCGCGAATTCTGGTCCAGTCATACCAGTTTCGTTCACATTAGGAAAGAGGTAAAATCCAGCTACAGGTTCATAAGTGAATTTGAAACCCTTAATGGGCTTGAAGCATTCCAAAGCCACCTTCCGTCGATCATCTAAGACATTACGATGGGTCCCAATAATTCCCTCGACAGCATTCGGATTTGAAAGCACCCTCATAGCTCCCACCTGAATGGGAGTCGGGGCACAAGCCGTATTATATTGATGGACTTGATAGATAGGCTGCATTAGATGAACTGGGGCTATAATGTATCCCAAACGAAGTCCAGTCATTGCGAAGGCCTTTGAAAAACTATTTACAATAATCACATTATCATAATCGAATTCCGCTGAGCACGTATGTTTTTGACCATCATACCGTAAGAATTCATAGCATTCATCAGAAATCACAATCGTATCATGATCACGAGCTTGCTCAACAATATCTTTCACATTTTTTCGCGAAGCAACAGATCCGGTAGGATTGCATGGAGAGTTGATAATAATCATTTGAGGCGGATTTGTTTCAAACTCTTTCTGATACCTAATAACATCCAAATCGAAATCAGGTGTCATCGGAATGAGTTCAACTTTGGCACCTGCCATTTTTGCTTGATTTGCAAAGTAACCAAAGGCTGGATCTTGAACTAGCACTCTATCACCAGGATTAAGATGGCCTAACATAATATCCAGGAGCCCTTCTAAGGCACCGCATGTCACTAGAACCTCTTCAGGAGTATACTTGAGATTATAGGTAGATTCATAACGGTCAGCAATGGCCTGCCGTAACTCATAGATTCCTGCATTGGACGAATAATGAGTGTGTCCCGTAGCAAAAGCATCTGCAATTGCATCACCAAGGAATGGTGGGAGAGGTAAATCAAGATCTCCAATTCCAAGCGAAATAACATCGATTCCTTTCGCCTCAAGTTTTGCACCAATCTCAAAGAACTCACGCAAACCACTGGGTGAAACTTCTTGTAAACGAGAGGCAGTTTTAACTGATTTTGGCATTTCTGACTGCTTCCTCCCAAAAGCCATCCTATCACACATAGGAATTACCCCTTGAAAAAGTTCTGTTACAACAAATTCCGTACTCGCATTTCAGGGGATTTCTTTATTTTAGAACAAAATTGTCTTGTTACTAAGTATAAATTATGGTTATGACCATAATTATTACTCTAAAAATTGTACGATGGTTTTAATAATGAATGGTTTCGTATTTGATAGCTTAACATTCCGGAAATTTCTTCTCCAATTAATTTTACCTTTCCTTGTTACACTTTTCTTTCTTCAAGGGTTCAGAACTTTTGTTGTGGACATATACATTGCCCTCTTCAACATATTATGGGAGGGAACAGGAGAATACCTTCCACTTCTTGGGCTTCTCGTATTCGCTACACCCCTCATTGCAATACTGCTTCATAAAAAAATTTCAATTCGCTATTTGATTACAGGTAGTGCAATTCTCACCGCGTTCTTTTCCTTACCCATCAGTCTTCAGCTACCATATGAAGTAGAGCTCATACTGGCATCCATGGTTGTGGCATTCTTTTCTATTTTCCTTCCTTTCTACCTAAATTGGCGAAGGCAGGACCAATCTCAAATGAGCTACTCCGACGATGCCGCCCTTCTATCCATAAGCATTATTCTCGCCTTCAGCTACGATATCCTCTTCCGAACACTTGGAACAACCTATGATATATCTAGAATACTTCTCTCCTTTCCAATTCAATTTGTCTTTGTTGTCATCATACTATGGGCTAACTATGCCCTCATTACTTCGAATTCACAACAATCTCTAATACCTTCAGAATCCTCACAGAACCCCCTCGAAGAAGAAGAGAAAGTAAAACCAACTACCTCACGGATCGCTGGAATATTCACAATTGCCGGAATAGGTGCATTTCTCTTTCTCGAACATAGTCTTTTGTTAAATCCCCATAACATTCTCCGATGGGCGTATCCACCCTACTTCCTTCTCGATATTACCATCACCCTCATTCTCACTCTCATTGTGCTAATCATTACGGCAATTTTACTCGTTCATAATAAACTGAGAGATTATTTAAATCGAGAAAAATGGTACACGATGGCAATAGGAAATCTCATCCTAATGTTTCTCCTCGCGTCTTTATTTTTCTCAGGAGGATGGGTTGCCACCATTAGTATCATAGCTTTTCAATTGATGATGATTATTAACCTATACTTTATCCTCCAATTTACACTACACCCTTCACATCACTGGTCATCCACAATACTTTGTACAGCAATTTTTCTCACTCTCCTCATCTTACTACTCTGGGATGTAATGTTTGCCTTCACCTTCACCTACGCTTACCTCGGAGATATTGGCAGCATCTTCGCTGGTCAAGCCATTACCATCATCTTAAGTGCAGCAATAATCCTCGGCATCACGTCCACCTATTCAGTATACAAATTAAGGAGGTTGAAACAATGAGTTCATTCTTCAATCGCCATTCGAAAATAATTCTGACATTAACCCTACTCCTCATACCCCTCATCCTTACCGGCACATGGAGTTCCCTTGTATACCAGGTTAGCCCTCAACCCTCAGGTCAATTAACCGTGATGACATATAACATCCATGAAGCCATCAATGTCCACAACCACTTAGACCTCGATGGAATCCTAGTAACAATTCAACAATCTAATCCAGATATCATCGTACTACAAGAAGTCGATACTGGCGTTATCATGTCAGGAACTACCGACCAAGCAAGATGGCTAGCTCAAAAACTTAACATGTACCTTGCACCCATCACTTCCACTAACCACATCTGGCAAAGCGACGTGATACTTAGCAAATATCCCATTCAATCTTATGAATCAATAATACTACATAGTCCCAGCGAAGATGATACCCTCCTTCGGGCAGATATCGAAATCTCTGGACAACAAATCTCCATCTACGCAGTTCACTTCTCCGCCTTTAGCTCAACCGATCGTCGTATACAAGCCGATACCGGAATCCCATGGGTCACATCCACTGGAAATAGTCTCAAAATATGGGCAGGCGACTTCAACGTGGATGCATACACAACAGACGCCGTCGATCAGAGCATCTATGCCGACATAACCACACACTTCAACGACACATTTACAACTGCCCTTGCCCAAACCGGCAATCTTACATGGCCATCAACTGGTCCGTATGAACGCATAGACTACATATTCGTCACACCAACAATCACTGTGCTCTCCTACGTGGTACCAAGCTCATTAGCTTCAGACCATCTCCCAGTAGTAGCCCAACTTCAACTTCCCAGTCTTCCCTTAAACCGACAAATACAATACTCAAGGATAATCAATATAATTCAGACACAAGATGATAACACCTTCCATAAGGTCCAGAAATTAAGCTAGCCCAACATTCTGATGAATTTAGAAGAACAAGATCAGTTATTTTCTAATTTCAGTGATAAAAATTGGGTAATAAGTCCTTAAGATTACTAGCAAGTCATGAACGTATTTTAAGGTAAAGTTATTATTTCAAAGACATGAAGAAGTATGATGTTATTGTAATTGGCTCAGGTTCAGGTGGAATTATTCTGGACTCGGCTTATCGAGCCGGTTTAAGGGTTGCCTATGTGGATCGGGGACCACTGGGTGGTACTTGTCTCAATGTGGGCTGTATTCCATCCAAGATGCTAATCTATCCTGCAGACCGAATCGTAGAAATTCAGGAAGCCCACAAATTAGGGATTGACGCTGAGATTAAAGAAATTAATTTTAAAGCGATTATGGCTCGAATGCGACAGCCCATCGATGAAAGTCTCAACCATATGCGTGCTGGGCTTCAGTATGCCAGTGACCTTGATTTTTACGAAGCCGAGGGCTATTTTGTGAAAGATTACACCATGGAGGTTGCAGGTGAACAAATTCACGGTGATAAAATCTTCATCGTTGCCGGTGCCCGACCTTCTATTCCACCCATTAAAGGACTTGAGGAAATAGATTACCTAACCAATGAAACCTTACTTGAAATCACTGAATTACCAAAAAGCATCGTCATTATTGGAGGTGGTTATATTGCAGCTGAATATAGCCATTTCCTCGCAGCCATGGGTTCCCAGGTTACTATGTTACAGCGTGGACCAAGATTGGTTCCCAATAATGAGCCCGAAATTTCTGAAACCCTCCATAAGGCATTATCGAAACGCATGGACATATACCTAAATACTTTGGCAATTGAAGTGAAACACACAGCCACAGGCGATGTTGTCATTGGAGAAAACCGACAAACAGGGAAAACACAGGAATTCCTCGGTGAACGAATTCTCGTAGCTACTGGTCGACGATCAAACGCTGATGTTCTTCGGGTGGATAAAACTGGCGTCAAAACAGATGAACAGGGTTTCATTATCGTGAATGATTACCTTGAAACTAGTAAGAAGAATATCTGGGCACTGGGGGATGTCACGGGACGCTACATGTTCAAACACGTGGCTAATCGTGAAGCTCAAATTGCGTGGAATAACGCAATTAACGATCAGAAACAACAGATGGAATATCACGCGGTTCCCTATGCGGTGTTTTCTTATCCTCAAATTGCAGGTGTGGGACTAACTCAAGCTGAAGCCGAAAAATCTCATGACCTCCTCCTTGGAACCGCCCGTTACTCGGATGTTGCCAAGGGTGAAGCCATGGTTGAAGAAGAGGGATTTGCCAAAGCCATCGTTGAGAAAGAAACCTACAAGATTCTGGGATTTCACATCATCGGTCCCTATGCTCCTATGCTTATCCAAGAAGTCGTGGATATCATGGCAATTGGAGGAAATATGTGGACACTCGCTCAAGGCATGCACATCCATCCCGCCTTAACCGAGCTAATAGTAACCACCCTTGGAAACCTATACGATCCATCGCATGTCCATTATTCCCACGATCATGAGCATGAACACTAAGAATGTGAGGTTAAGAAAAATGAGCTCCAAAATTGTAGTAATAATAACCTCAGCTGACAAAGAGGTTATTCATACAGCCGTGATATACGCT
>JABXGY010000116.1 GCA_016550395.1 archaeon
ATTAAAGAATAGAAATTCGATACTTTTCTAACTTCTACCTTCAGCAGTAAACAGTTGTACCTTGAAATGGTCCCCGAGTAGGGTTAAGTGGCGAGCTGCTTGGCATGGTAAAATAGCTCACTTATCGTACCGAGTATTGGATGTAGAGATCAGGTATTCAGGGTAGATCGTTATGACCATAGTATCAGCCACTTAGAATAATCTAGCATCCTTATCGTAAAGATAAAGTTTCGGTGAACTTGCAAACTTTAGAAATTATTTCAGCTTTGTTAATAGGCTATTGTAGCACTTGTCGTTCTTTGCGAAAGCGGATGCCCCATACTCAAGAGTTTATTTCGAATTTGCATTTGACGAATACGAATGCTTCCTGCCCGTGCTAAACGAGTACGATAAGCCCGATCTCTGTCAGCAGCTGCAATCGATCCATCAGAATATTGGGAATCAACGACTTCAATTTCTTTCTTGAGTCGATTTCGTTCAGCTTCAAGATGTTCATGTTCCTGGATTAAAACTTCTACTTCGGTGGGAGGTTTGATCACAGTCTCTGATTGCATATCCTCAACTGGAACATTGAGCTTTTTACGACGTCTAAACCACGTTTTGATTTTGTCTAAAAATCCCATGTTGATCACCTCTTCTTTTTGGAGTTATCTGCACCTGATAACCAAGTTCTAGGATAGCTCCAATATGACATAGTCCCCCTTGAAGACCAAGAAAATCGTTCTAATATCGATTGACAAATTAATTGCATATGGTCTCCTCAGTTTCCCTGTGCAAGTTTCCAGTTTTCAACTCGACTAAAAAGTCTTTGTAAAATAACTACAAATACTGGTTCTGGAGTGCGGAAATCACAGCAGTCAAATACTTACCAATTTCTTGCGTTTCTTTAGTCTTAGATTGTAATCGTTGGATGATATCGATTGCCGCGCGCTTTCGATCAAGCTCATCGGGAATCCCTGGTAACCGTTGGGCCGCTACCACTAGCTGATAAATCTCCGGATAATTACGCTGGATAAGTCCTTCAACAGTTTTTGGACGTCGAGCACCAGGGACAATCCGTACCACGCGTACACCTGTAGGCGTGATGTGAACGGATAATCGAACAGTTTTGGTTAAGCGGTAATATTTCCGGGGCGGTCCACGAATGCTTTCATCTTCATAAGTTTCCAAAAAGCCTTTCTCGATGAGTTCATCCAAGTGGCGAAGAATCGCTTGTTGATGAGCTTCTAATTCCCGACTGAGTTGCCCTAAGAACATGGGTTCATGAGCTAATCGTCGCAGAATTTCAAAACGTGTTGGGTTGCCAAGTAACCAAAATAATCGGATGTTATCTTCGATTTGATCGCGATCGGTCACGGGTCGACACTTCCGTTGTTTCTTTTTGACTCACTAAATGTTAGTGACTTTTCGCGAGTATTTAGTGTTGTGGTATTGTGGTAATCTTTATAAGGATGTTTTACACACATTTAGTTAGTCACAATATGTGAGTAAATTAGCGTGAGTAACACAAGGGGGCACAACTACAATGAATCTATTCGATGATATTGACGAATTAATTAAACGCGAAATGCAACGATTTCGCCGCATGACCAAAGAAATGCCGTTAGCAGATGACCCCAGGCAACCACACATTGAAGAACGCGATGGGGAACGCATAATGCGCTGGGGACCCTTCATCTATGGTCGAACCACCATTATTGGTCCCGATGGTCGTAGGCAAACCCAAGAATGGGGAAACCTCACTCCTGAGGCTCGAGAAGAGATGAAGGCGCAAATGAAGAATCCAACCTTTACGTTTATGTTTCCACCTCAACCCCAAGATCGTCGACCCTCTCCAATCCCTGATCCTTTGTCGCCAGATCGACCTTTTCCTGGTCCACAACCTCATTTCCAACTCAAAGAGAAGGAATACCTTATCGACATTATTGACACCGACGATGGCTATACTGCCATCTTTGATACTCCTGCCACCAATACCGATGATGTGAAGACCCGCGTGGATGGGCATCACTTACAGCTGTGGATTCAGGGACAACTCTTTCGGGAATTAGAACTCCCAACTCCCGTTGAACTTACTTCGCTCCACTTCAAGAATGGCGTCGTGGAATTACAACTACGATCCAAGAAGCCAGAGGAAAAACCCACAAAAGCCTCCGGGGAATCGACCAACAAGACGGCGTAGGTCGAATGGACGGGTTAGCCAGGCCCGTCCTTCCCCACTATTTTTCTGTCTTCCAACTTCAATCATATCTTGATAGATGTTCCATCAATTTTTTAGGGAGAACACACTTCAGCTCATTTGAGGTTCGTGTACGTGGCTCACGAAGATTTCTATGAAGAACTTACCATTCTACACAAACAATATGGTATGCCAAGACGTATTGAGTTTGCAATGGAAATGATACCCGAAGAATTTGCTCTCGTGCAACGATCAGTGGAAAGTGGACGACGTCATGACGTAACAATCTTCATTCAACATCAAGGCCAGTTTGTTGTTATCGAAAAACACGCTTATGCGAATACTGGAATTGTTCGGGCACCGTCAGGTGGCGCAATGCCTTCAGAGGACCTAATTACAGCTGCAAAACGCGAAGCCCGTGAAGAAACCGGATTTGATGTTGAAATCGAACGTTTTGTCTTGGAATCCCACGTATTGTTATCCTGTTGTGATCAACCTTCAGTTCCATGGGTCTCTTACGTGTTCCTTGCCCGCGTCATCGGAGGTCAACTTGGTGCCGAGGACCTAAAGGAAATTTCGGGAGTGCATTTACGGACTCGCCAAGAATTGCTAAAAGATGTGGGACCATTAATGGTGGCTTCAGAGCTAGGTGGCTTCAAGTATCGGGCGAAAATGACAGAAGCTTTTTTTGAAGAATTGGATGCGCTAGGTATCGTGATATAACGAATCTAAAACTTTAAAATGGCGCTCCACAATGGACACAGAATTTGGCTTCCGAGGTAGTAATCCGCCCACATTGATTACAGATCTTTCCAGCCTCTGCATCAGGCTGCATAGGTTCACTCGAAGATTTGGGTTTAGAAGCTTCTTCAGTTTCTTGCTCTGAGGGTTTCGGTGTAACTGGTTCTGGTTCCTTTGGAGTTACCCTAGCATCAGTAACAGTTGTTTCTTTCACTTCAAAACGAGTAATAGGACCATTCCGCATAGTGGATTCCTTTTGCAAAATGTGATTCGATGCAATGAGAGCATAATTGAGTCGTTCAGCTTTTTCAGCTAGAGTAGTTTTTTTGCCTTCGATATCGCCTTCCTCATCTCCGATAAGAATTCGGGCGTTGATAGTTTCCAATTCATCCTTGACCTGGGCGAAATCTAGTTGAATTTGGGCATAATATCCTTGCAGTTGTTCAGCTCCAGTTTGGATCTGCTCATCCATGCGTTCTAATTTTTCGTCGTACTCTGCTACGAGTCGATCATAGACGCGTTGACTGACTTCGCCTTTTTTCCTAAGAGTTTCAAGTCGCTCGAGTTCAGCCCGTTCATTGATATAGGTATCGATGAGGTTTTCAAGTTCAAAATCGCTATCACCAGCGGCTTTACTCAATTCATCTAAAAGCTGATCAGATGCGGTTCCATTTTCAGCGTACTCATCTTCAAGGGTGAGTTGACGACCACGAGCCATAAGACTGGCGAGCACATTTGAGGGAACAGGAATCGGTTTGACAGCTTCCGCCTTTAATTCCTCGGTGACTTCGGCTTTTGATGTAGCTGCCTCAACTCGAGTAGTAGTTGATTCAGGAGTTGTTGGGGGAGTAGCAACCGTACTGCCACAATAGATGCAGAATTTGGATCCACCCTTTACTTGTCGGCCACAATTGGGACAATTCTGCGTTGTTGGCACTGTTTCAGGTGATGAAGCCTCGGCTACTGGTCTCTCTGGGGGTGATGTGGCATTGGGTAATATTTGACCACAATTGATACAATAATTTGAACCAGGAGGATTTCTAGTAAACCCACAGTTTGGACACCCGGCTGCAGATATTTTGGGGGCTGAAGGAGCCATTTCCGTAAGGCTAGTTCCACACCTTGTGCAGAATTTTTCTGAGCCCTTCAAGACTTTTCCACAATTCACACACTTAAGTTGCTTATCCTTTGGCTTAGGAGTAGGTTGCACCCCGACTTTCGATGTTGACACGGGAGTACCACACACCGTGCAAAACTTTGATTTTTTTGAAAGTGTGGCTCCACACCGACTACACTTCAAACTCATCGAACTGGTCTCCAAATATTATTATTTGTTGACTGCTACAAAAAGCATCCTAAATTACTTTCGCATTTGGGCGTAACCTTCAGAACAAAATTGAATCCCGATAAAAGTAGGTTTAATGAAGCCTATTACTACATCGAGATTGGTTTTGGTGAAGAATACATTCGCTTGAAAAATCTCACAGCATGGATTAGACGTAAAATAATTAGAATGATTAAGAGAACTAGTAATATCACACCAATCAATTCAAGTAATCCAAAAGTATCAATTATTGGTGGTGGTTGAAGACCAAAGAAAAGAATCACCAAAACCATTAACAGATACTCCAGCATTTATCCCTCGTGAGACTTAATTTCAATTCTGAATCTTAACGATTTCTACATATGTTCACTTTTTAAAATGGCATTTTGGGATAAATGGATACAAAATCGTAATTAAGAAATTGATACTATTTATTACTTTTACAAAAGTAGCTAATTGCAACACAAGGCTTAAAACATCTTGAAAGAGGAAAAAATCAGAAGACTTGGGGGAGGAGTTATTTCTTCCCCTTTTTCTTGCCTTTCTTAGGAGGTTCAGGTTCTTCAAGATCAGCCGTTTCGGTAGTAATGCGAAAGATATCGATCAGTTCGCTGACATCTGCTTCAGCAACCGAATCACGCAATCCGTGTGATTCATCGTTACTTTTCTTAAGAAATTCGGTTGCTAGTACTCGTCCATCTTCGACAAGAATTCTGGGTGTATAATCACCACCAAAGAAAGGACCATCAGGGAGCGTGCGAGTACGCTCTAACTGGGAGGTGGTTTGAGTTTTTCCCAGAAACGTTACTGTCCGATCTACACTA
>JABXGY010000117.1 GCA_016550395.1 archaeon
GCTTATTCATCTTACCTGGGTCGACAATTAACATTTGCCAAAATGGGATTCATGTTAATATGGCGGTTCTGGGTTGACTTTACGTGCCGATTTTTTAATTTCCAGCCTTGTGTTTCTAAATCCTAATACTTATTGACTTCCTTAATCACTTTTTAGTATAATTTCGCTTAATTGAATCCAATCCTTTCCAGTTGATTTTCCAATACAGATATGGTTACTCAACGGGACACCAACACACAGCTTGATGTTGTCTTCCAGCTCCATGGCATACTGATACTCACACTAGCTTCTAAACAGTGACAATAATCATTTCAGATAATTGCCAAATCTTTACACAATACATTAACCTCTTTTCATGGGAGGTCGATATGTCATTCTGGAAGGAGCTTAAGAGACGGAATGTTTACAAGGTAGGGGTTGCATACGCAATAGTAGCTTGGCTGATTGCGCAAGCCGTATCTATTAGCTTTCCAGCCCTTCATTTACCTGAGTGGGCAGTGACCTTAGTGATTGTCCTTCTAATCATTGGTTTTCCCCTCATCCTTCTCTTTTCATGGGCTTTTGAGATTACACCCACTGGACTCAAGTGGACAAAGGAAGTACCACACCACGAAAGTATTACACACCTGACAGGACAGAAGCTCAATTACATAGTTACCGGCCTTCTTGTGATAGCAGTGGCCTTCATATTGTTTGATAACTATTATCTTGACCGACGTGCCGTTGAGAAAGAGGTGGTTTCTACTGAGACTGCTCAGGCTCCATCCGTCGTTGATGTAGTACAAACTAAAAAGACTATTGCAGTCCTTCCGTTTGTAGACATCTCACCAGAAAAGGATCAGGAGTACTTCGTTGATGGTCTTTCTGAAGAACTGCTTAATACGCTTGCACAGATACCCGACCTTGGTGTTACCGCAAGGACTTCATCTTTTACATTTAAAAATTCAGATAAGAAGGTTCAGGAGATAGCCAGTGAGCTTGGAGTGGATAACGTCCTTGAAGGCAGCGTTAGAAAGGCAGGTACTGCGCTTCGCATTACTTCACAGCTGGTTCGTGCATCGGATGGCTTACATCTTTGGTCAAAAACATATGACCGTGAACTCAAAGATATTTTTGAAGTACAGGAAGATATTGCTACTGCTGTTGCCAGCGAGCTTAAAGCAGCACTTGGAATAGGCAAATCCCTTAAGTTATTAGGTGGCACTAATAATGCGGAAGCATATGAGCAATATTTAATTGTCAAAGGACAAATGGGTGACATTGTCTTTGACGTAAAAAGCGTGCAAGAGACAATTGATGAAGCAATCACCTTAGACCCTGAATTTGCGTTAGCTTGGGCATTAAAGGCATCATTTCATCAAATGAAAACACGTGGTATAGGAGGGTATGGACCAGCAAACGTTGCTGAGGAACTAGATGCAGGTCTTCAAGCAGCACTGAAGGCTATTGACTTGGAACCCGATTTAGCAGAGGCTCATGCTGTATTAGGTGGTCAAAGAGCAGTAAGAGGTGAATGGTTTAAAGCAGAATCAGCTTATCGCAAGGCAATAGAACTGGGAAATGAATCGACCCTGATGACTGGAAATTATACTCCATATCTATTTGCTTTAGGTTATTTCAAGAAGGCTAATATATTTCTTGAGGTAATTCGGCAAAATGATCCCCTGCGTCAAAATATCTACTCAATGTCTAGAAATAGTTATATTTGTCTTGGTGATAGGCAACACGCAGAGGAAGAACATAAGCGTGGAGTTGAATTGTTCGGGGATATGTTTGACCCCC
>JABXGY010000118.1 GCA_016550395.1 archaeon
CAACCATTCCAAGGTTACAAACTCCTGAAAACCTTCGAATAACAAAATCAATTACTTCCTCTCGGCTACAATGGTATATTTCGCCTCATCCAAAGCTAGTCGAATTTTAAATCCCGCTTCTTGTAATATTGTAGTTATTTCATTGAGAGTTAACCCATTCAAATGTTTACCCTGATCATGTTCCGCATCTCGTTGCTTTTTCCGATGAGCTCGATTCCGATCTTTGCCAATGAAAAGTCCACCGGCCTTCAGCACCCGATACACCTCACGGATTCCAGTAGGCACATGCTGCCAATGATGAATTGCGCTCAACGTAACAACGATATCTCCAACTCCATCATCAAAGGGGAGTTGTTCAGCATCCCCCAAGCGGGCTTCGAAGCCACTTACCCCATATTCCACCGCTTTACGTTGAGCAATCCGAATCATCCGCTTATCGGGATCTACTCCAATAACCCGTTTCCCTGGCGCTAGTCGAAGTAACTCTAATCCTAGAAAACCTGGTCCGCATCCAATATCTATCATTAGGTGCACTGTGTTAGTGTGAAACTGATCGCTATACTGGAGAATCTGTTGAGCAAACGGTGTATATCTTTCATCAATTTTTTGCTCCATCGACGCTACAAATGATTTTACCTTTTCATCCGACCATTCATGATCTTTTGTCACTTATACAACCCATAATCCGATTCATTGAAGATATAAAAGAATTAGAGTATAATGCCAAATACCCCTTAATCACAGTAATGAAACAAAATTATCTTCTGATAATTATTTTAGAGGGTTAACAATGGAAAATAAATTACCACCCGGTTGGATGCAGAAATTCCTGATAGTAATTCTTCTTTTTAGCATCGGTTTCACTTTAATTCCAACAGCTTTTCTCTATCCTGCTCTTATGTGGCAATATTGGTACCCCCCTGGAACTCCTCAACCATTAACGACATTTCTTTTATCAATCACCATGCCACTTTGGTTAGTGGCGTTCCTCTTCCTAATACTAGGGTATATTCAGGCAAAACAGTTTATCCACCAAACACGAGAATGGCATCAACCTGGCAATTAATTAACCAAGGGTAACAAAGTCACCATTCGCCACTATATTAGGGGAATGATTGGTAGAAAACGCAATCTAATTTTCTTCGCTTCGCTAACCTGATTCTCTACAATCCCTTTACTCATATCGTTTGATAATCTATTTCTGTCGTTCGTATGGAACGAACTCTTTACCTAAGAGTTCACGAGCAATGATAAGTCGCATGATATTCATTCCGCCTTCAGCACCGATTGAGTAACTGCGGACACCACGAATACCGAGGTCAATCTCGCACTCCTTGGTATAGCCGAACGCTCCATGCCAGTCTGCGACCTCGTTTAGGATAGCAAAGGCATCGATAGGGGCGCGGAGTTTGGCCATGGCGGTCCAAAGGGCTACATCGAAGTGGCTGTAATTTTTGTTGCCAGCATACATTTGATCCATGGTCCAAGCGGCTTGATACATTACCAGGCGGTCACCCATGAGTTTGCTGTACCAATCAGCGAGCGGAAAGCTGATGCCTTCATATTTACCAAGTTCTTTACCAAAGGCTTTGCGTTGTTTGATATAGTCCATGCCAATCTCGAGTCCACCAAGTGCTGCACCAATGCAGGTGGCGCCAATGATTACACGTGCTGCAGAGAAGCCTTCCATTGAATAGACGAAGCCGCGGTTGGGTTCGCCAATGAGCCAATGCTTAGGAATTTCCACGTTTTCCATGGCAAAGCCACCTGTGCTTATTCCCATGCGTCCCCAGTCTTCGAAGAGAGTAGGGGTAAGACCTGGCGTATCTTTTTCTACAGGTAAAATGAACGCTGAAATACCACGATGGCGTGGTGATGCAGTTTTGTCCATATATGCCGTGGTGAAGTAGCGCCCTTTCATCTGGGTTGTTGATTCTTTGACACCACTAATGTAGACTTTTTCGCCGTTAATGACGAATTTATCACCCTTCTCGGTGATTGTGGTTTTTGTTGCCCCGACGATGTCACTGCCTCCTGCGGGTTCTGTAGTAGCGATTCCGAAGAAATATTCGCCAGACGCAACTTTGGGGAGGATTTCTTGTTTGGCTTCTTCGGTGCCATAGCGAGCGAAAATGCAGGCCCAGCTGGCTTCGACAAGGTAGAACACGGGTATAGCGATACTGAGGTCAGCCCGTGCGAGCTCTTCGGCTGCAATGCAGGCTAACATGAAATTACCACCGGGTCCACCGTATTTTTCAGGAATCGTAATGCCCAAGAGACCGAGGTCTGCCATTTTCTTCACGAGACCTTTTGGCATTTCACCCGTTTCATCCATTTCTCGCACATATGGGCGAATCTCTTTCTGGGCAAAATCCCGGACAGTCTGTCGAAACATTTCTTCCTCTTGACTGAATTCAAAATCCATGTGTGTGCCTCCTCGTGGAGTTCAAGTTTAATTGGTGCCACTCACGACGTGATTCCTAATAAGGCTTTGTGGTGAACAAGAATTTTTACAGTAAATGACCTCTGAAATGAGCAACAGTTATGACTTAGAAGAACAAGGACGTATTTGGTGGGTTCTTATGACTAGAGAAAAGAGTTCAGCTGGATTGATTCACCGTATTTGGACTGTTCGGGTTTTTGTCTCGAATCAAGAGGAGGCAATTACCTTCTTCCATGATGTCTTAGAAATCCCTGTCATTCTGGATGCACCACGATTTGGCTGGGTGGAACTAGGACCGGAAGATGACCGCGCAAAAATTGCCCTCGTAGAACCGAATCCTGATGCGGATCCCATTATATACGAATGGCAATTAAACCAGATTGGACAAAGTACTGGTATCACCTTTGAAACAAAGGATATCGATGGCTTCTATAAAAAAATGAAAGAGCGAGGGGTCCGTTTCCACATGCTCCCTCAAGAGATGCCTTGGGGCGGCTTCATGGCTGGATTCGAAGATCCCGATGGGAATCGCTATAATATCGTAGAAGATTCCGAGCACTATACACGGGATTACTCCTAGTCAAAGTCGAAAATGGAACGACCTTTTGAGAATTGCATTATAAAACGGCATCGATCACAGATCATAAGCGTGATTTTGTGAGATGTGATTCCCCATTTACTGTCCATACGGCCTTCTTCTTTTCGAAATTGAGTGCTCCCGCAAAGTGGGCATTCTAGGTGTTGTTTTGACATGATTTTGTAGCCTCCAGCAGACGAGCTGGCTTCA
>JABXGY010000003.1 GCA_016550395.1 archaeon
ACGATTTCAATGGGAAGATGCCGACCAGTGTGGGGACTTTGACGTGTTTGATGGCTTTCATGAATTCCTTGGCGGTTTCAATCTCGAAGACCACTTGAGTCTGTGCGAACTCTGCGCCGACGGATTCTTTACGCTCTAGTTTCAGTATTTCAGGTTCTAAAGGAACTGCACCGGGATTGATGGCGACACCGACATGGAACTTTGGAGGGTGTTGGATTTCGTGTCCGTTGAGATCAACGCCTTCATCGGTAATTTTTCGAATAAGTGCGGTGAGACTGGCTGAATCGAGGTCAAAAACGGGCTTCGCTTCGGGTTGGTCACCTAAACTAGGGTGGTCACCGGTGAGAGAGAGGATGTTTTTGATGCCTAGTGCGCCCGCAGCAAGGAGATCGGCGAACATGGCAAGTCGGTTACGGTCACGGCAGGTCATTTGACAGACTGCTTCTAGACCTGCTTTTTCTTGTATCATGTAGGAGGGGGCAAGTGAGTTCATGTAGGCGAAACTTTGGGGGATATCGGTGACATTCGCGGCAACGACATGCCCGACGAGTTTCTTTGCTCCTTCGATGACTTCTTCCATGTCCCCGATTTTTTCTGGTTCTAGTTCGCCGGTATAGACGAATTTCCCGGCATGAATTTCTTCCATGAGTTTGCTGTATGCTTCACGTTTTGCCATTTGTCACACCTTTTCCTAGATTTCTAATTTTCGTGGAGACTGGGCGACGCGCCAATCGCGGGGTTCACGATATTTTCGGAATACGTCAAGACGACCCAGCTTCTTTAGGCGCTCATAGATGAGATACCAGGCACAATCGTTCTTGTAATCGCCAACTTCGCATTTACCGTCAAGCATACCGCCACAAGGACCATTGACCAAAGCTTTGGGACAGCGGGTCATAGGGCAGATGCCACCGGTCTCATTGAGTAAACAATCACCACAACCACTACAATATTCGAAGAAGTGGCCAAGCTCTCTATCTTTTCCACCCATACCAAAGGTGTCAACCGCAGTAAATACCCTCATCTCAGGAAAAACATCGATGAGTGTTTGGGGACCAACTCCACAGGCAAGAGAAACCATGGCGTCCACGCCTTCAATTTGAGGTCGAAGAGTCGTGGCTACAAGCTGACGATCACATTGGCGTAATACAATAGTGTGTCGCACTTCACCCGGTTCGCCTTTCAATTTACGGTGCATTCGAATCAACGTAGCTAGCGTTTCAGCTTGTTTTTCTCCACCCACCATGTAGATTCCTGAGCATCCATCGCAACCCACGATGAGGATGTTTTCGATGCCTTGAATGGTTTCTAAGATTTTTTCAACAGGCATTTGCTTTGGAATAATCACTCTCGATCACCGATTCTAATGAAGTATGCTCTAGACAAGTAAAAATACCGTATAGGGTTTGGGTATATACAAATTATCCTCTTTCGGAAATCGACGGTGTGATCAACAAAGACTTACTGATGGTCCAATACTTCACTAATTGTTTGAAGCAAATGAGCAAAGCGGACAGGCTTAATAAGAAATGAAATGGCCCCTGCCTTGAAGGCCTGGTCTCGGGCGGTTTCATCAGCACTCAAGAATATAATTTTGCTGGCTGGATCTATTTGTTTAATCTCTTTGGTGGTTGAGACTCCATCTTTATTTGGCATCCGGTAATCCATCAAGAGGATGTCTGGTCGAGGGTTCAGTTTACCAAAAATTTTCACAGCCTCAGATCCGTCAAAGGCACTTGCTATCACATCAATTCCTTTCATAGTAAAGAATGAACGATAGACTCGGTGAAGATTCTCATCATCATCCACGATAAATATTGAAACCATCAATCTTCACCTCTGGGTAAGAGGAGTACAAAGTTCGCTCCTTGTGTGTAGTCCCCTTCTATTCGATCCTGAACCCAGATTTGACCGCCATACCGTTGGATAATTCGTTGGACTAATGTGAGCCCAACCCCTGAACCCCGCTCACCTGCGGAATCTTCCTTGTAATGTGAAAAAATACGTTTCTTCTCTGAATTTGGGACGCCTGGTCCTTGGTCCATAATCTGAATTTTAAGAAATTCGCCCTTTTCGACTGTGTTGGCTTGGACCTCAACTTTAACAAATGTGTTGGAATCCATTTTCATAGCATTATGAAGCAGATTGAAGAATAGCTCGGTAATGAAGCCGTCTCCACTAATTTGATATTTTCCATCCTCGATATTAGTCGTTAGGAATAACTGTTTATTAGGAAACGCTCGTTCTACTGCTCGAACTGCGGCATGAAATGGTGGGGAAAGGTCTCTTGACCCTAATAGACGGGGTTCGATTTTTAGACTTTGGAAACGTTTGACATTCGCGATTAGATCGGCGCTACGTTCTACTTGGGCAAGTGTGTCTCTGACACTTTCTCTTAGATGCGGAGGAAGTTGATCATCGTTTTCAATGAGTTCAAGGGCTAGCATGATACCTTGGTTGATGTTGTTTAAATCATGCGCCATGAGATCAAGGAGGAATTCACTCCGATGGTGTGCCGCCAAGAGAGCAATTTCAGTCTCTTTTCGTTTCGTGATATCCTCTAAGTTCCCCTCGTAACAATAGACTTCACCCTTTTCATTTCGAATTGCACGGGCATTAAGTTCAACCCAAATGATCTGCCCATCACGTCGACGAAACTGTACTTCAAATCCCCGAACAACTTCTTCCTGTTCAATGAGGGCTTTCCAACGTTTTCGTGCCGTAGCGTCTACATAAAATTCGGAAGCGTTTCGCTTAATCAACTCTTCTTTGTCCTCGTAGCCTAACATTGCGACTAAGGCGGGGTTTATTTCGAGGATTTGCCCATCTGGAGTCGTGCGGTATAACCCAACAGGTACACTATCGAAAAGACTCTGATACTGTGTCTCTGATTCCTTCAATGCTTGTTGAGCTTTTTTCCATTCAGTAATTTCAATGCCAATACCAAAAATCTCCTCGACTTTCCCCATTTCATCAGTAACGAATGTGTTGTTCCATTGCATAAGCCGTTTTTCGCCAGTCTTCGTTATCCAATGGACTTGAGGCGAATAGGTGGGCAATTTCCCATTAACAAGTCGTCGGAACCGCTCTAAGACTCCTGCTAATTCGTCCTCTGGTATGAGTAATGGAAAAATGGTCTTTCCGAGTACTTCTTTCTCAGAATATCCTGTGACTTCCTCACAGCGTTTGTTGAATAATGTTATTTGACCTTGTGTGTTCATTCCAACTACTAAAGCTCCGGCTGCCTCAATAATCCGAACGAATCGACTTCGGTGAATGCTTGAATTCTCATTTATTAGGCCATTGGAATGATTGGTAGGAGGTCGCATTGGCGATATTCCTCATTTTATCAGGGAATCAGTTACAAGTCATGAACTAGGATAGTTCATACTCCTGATTCTTTTCATACCCCTAAATCAAAACAGCCAATGAGCTGCATTAAATCTTTTCGTCACTCTCTTCAATAAAGCGCTTCTTTGTAGAATAAACAATGATGGTTATTCGGTTCAAGGGTTGGAGTAGACTACTCCTTCAAAGGGATGAGAATAACAAAATTCGCACCTTGTGTATGGTCGCCTTCAACTCGATCTGTTATCGAAATTGAACCACCATATCGCTGAAGAATCTGGTTGACGAGAGTTAATCCAATACCTGAGCCTTTTACGCCAGTTCGACGGGAGGCTAATCGTGAAAAAATCCGTTCCTTTTCCTCATCCGGGATGCCTGGACCATGATCCATAATCTGGATTTGTAGAGAGCGCTTGTTACGCATTTTATTAGCTCGGACATCAATGGTTACTCGGTCAGAGTGGTCATACTTTGCAGCATTGTGGAGAATATTAAAGAATAACTCTGAAAGAAATCTGTCTGCAAGAACCTGGTATTGACCCTTTCGAATATTACTAGTTACAAACAGTTGCTTTGCTGGATGTGCCCGTTCAGCAGCCCAAATAGCAGATTGAAGGGGAGCAAAGGGATCAACAAGTTTGAGTTGAAGGGGTTCGACATCAATTCGTTGAAATCGTTTTACACTATCAATAAGGTACGCACTTCTCTCCACTTGTGCAATAGCATCTTTGAGCCTCCCTTCTAATTGCTCCGGGAAGCCAGGATCATGAAGAAGAATTTCTAATGCTGATAATATTCCTTGATTGATATTATTCAAGTCATGAGCCATTAGATCTACAAGAAATTCCGCCAGATTACGTGCTCGTTGCATATCATCAGTTGCTTGTTTGCGTCCGGTAATATCACGAACAACGCCATAAACCGCGACCAAATTTCCATCATCGTCGTGAATTAATCTGCTCCGCTGTTCGGTCCAAAGCACTGAACCATCCTTTTTGACCCAACGTAATTCACTTGGAGTAGTAAAAGCAGCAGGATCAGCAAGCATACTCTGTAACGAAGATAGATCATCTGGATGTATAATCTTGATTACAAAATCAGGATCAGCATAGAATTCTTCTACAGCATACCCCGTCATTTGAGTAGTGGCTGGACTCACGTATTCAAATTTCCTCTTAGGATGTAATGAGAATAGATAAATTGAATCCAGTGCATTTTCGGCGAGTAAGCGAAAACGCGCTTCACTTTCATGGAGCTGATTCTCTGTCATTTTCTGTTCAGTAATGTCAAGTCCAATTCCGAAAATCTCGATAACTGTACCTTTTTCATCATAAATCAGGGAATATCGCCATTGTGTTACAAGTTGGTTCCCATCTTTTGTTATCAATGCAACTTCAGATAAATCCGGAGATACCTCGCCTACAGCTAACCGTTTAAACATTTTACGTACTTCAACCCGGTCTTTTTTAGAAATCAGTGAAGTAAAGACCGATTTCCCGAAAACTTCGTCTTGCGTGTAACTAGTCACTTGCTCACATTTTCGATTGAAAAAGGTAATTTTTCCACGGGCATTCGTCCCTATTATTAACACGTCTGCAGCTTTAGCCAAATTCTGGAATCTGTGTTGTAATGTTGGTTCCGGCATATTGAATATATCCCCATGTATTTTCGTAAAATGGGAATGTTACGTCCGCCCTGACTTGAATTCCCCATAAATTACAAATGTTTTAGGCTAATGCGACTAAAGGTCATTAAATCTTTTGAGTAATATACGATAAGTTTGATGCCCTTCAATTAATCTTCATCTTCAAGTAGTGAACGTATCAAATGTTCTATGGCAAATCGTTCTTCCGTATTTGGAAGATACCAAGGTTCAGGAAATCCTAAGATTGATTTTATTTCAGAAATCGTCTTTCCTTTATTAGCCAGTTCTTGAACTTGAATCTGAAGTTCTGTGAGGAATTTAATTCGTTTGTCGATGTGTTTTCGAGGCTGGGGAATTGGCCCCCGGTGGCCGTCAAAAAGGATGTGTGGATTCAAATCTTGAATTTCCTCCATTCGAGTAATCAATTTAGGAATATTTTCTTCTGGCATAGCCATTTTCTTCTCCGAAGGAAGAGGAACCGCATCGGCAGAAAACAACCATTTTTGTTCTGGTTCCCAGAAGCCAATCATCTCTGCACAATGACCCGAAAAATCCAATACCTCGAAGGTGAAGTCTTTCACTTGAATTGTTGAAGTGGTTAATTCACAAGCTTCTATAACGGGATCGGGAGTTCCCCATACCCATTCGAAAAATTGGGGTAACAAATAGGGTTTATGAATTGACTCAAGAGTCATAGGTCTAGCAAAAATTTCAGCGTTCGGAAGGAACGCCGCACACCCTCCATAATGATCCTCATGAAAATGCGTTACAAATACGCGACGGATTGGGTGCTTCGTGGCATACTCGCGCAGTTCTCCGATCGCATTTGCACACCCAGCGTCAAACAGAGCATCCTCAACATGGTAAGCATATACCCACATGATTACTTGGTCACCTACCGATGATGCTGTCTTAATACATGTGATTCGGTCATCAAAGGGAACAGCTTCTAACATACTCGTTCCGACCATTCCCTAAAGCCTGCTTTCCTTAAATTATCACCTCTATGATAACTGTCTTCAAATTACTTGTTTGTTCGATGCAACTCATTCGTACAGACGCCATGTATATATGCACGTTCATCTACCGATTGCTCATCCTTTTCATAATGGGTGCTAGACCATGAAAGTCGGCGTTTTCCTTTGTACCTGCGGTGATACGATCAAAGAC
>JABXGY010000119.1 GCA_016550395.1 archaeon
CCTCGCGAACCCATTATTGAAGCCTTTTTAGAAGATCAACCTCTTTACCCAAAGGTCCGGTACGAGGATTCAGATAGCCATGCCTGGCTTGAACCACCTGCAACTATTGTTGGAAATTGGACAACGGGAACGATTACCTTCAATTACGTCTCTGGAACCGGTTACTATGAGTCAGAGATTAATGCTCAGGATCCAGGGACCGTTGGACAATTTTGGATCCGGGTGAATGCTAGTAAAAGCTTCTATGGTGATGCCTATTGTTTCATTCTCATTGATTTGGTGTCTGAAACGGATGTCGAGTCACCAGACGTAGGAGGCGTTGAAGTGCCCTGGAGAGGAAATACTACGGTCTCTGTCCATTATACTCAGAAGATTGGTGGTGGCGTAACACTGGCAACGGTAACTTGTAACTGGACCGCTGGATTCTACACCATCAGTGAAGGGGTCGATGGCTGGTATTACATTGAATTGAATAGTAGTGGTCCAGGTGCTATTGGCAATTACATGATGAACGTCACTCTTTATCGTGAGCGTTATCAACGACAACAAATCCGGATTCCCATTTTTGTAACGCCAATGACCCTCATAGTCACTACGACGGTGAGCGAACCTGTCAATGTTACGTATGGTGAAGATTTCTGGGTGGAAATCTATGTTCAAAACTTCCTCTACGAAGACTACGATGATGCCAATGTTACCTTCTCATGGACGGGAGGCACGAAATTTAATGCAACTGGCATTAATGGGCTCTATGGAGTCTGGTTCAATTCCTCGGCAGGTGATATTGGAATACATTATCTGACAGCTTATATTGAAGGTCCTAATGTCATTCCTACAGTCCATCGTGTTTTGGTTTTTGTCAAACAAATAGGCAGTGTCCTTGATACGGTTCCTTCAGGTCGATACAGTCTTGGTTTCATCGTTGGTGAGTCCTTCGCACTACCAGTAAACTTTACAACAGAGTATGGTGACCCAGTGCAATTTGCGAATGTCACCTATTATGTAGGCCATCTATATGGATCGTATATCGAAGTCGCACCAGGTATCTATAACATAACAATTGATACCACGGGATTAGGCGCCGGCTCATATACGATATATGTTACAGCCTCATCACCTAATGTTGACTCACAGTCCAGAGCCGTTAGTCTGATACTGGTTCTCATCCCTGCTGATATTGAACCCGAAAACCCTGTATTATTGGTATACTGGGGTGACAGTTTCAATGTCACCGTGTTTTACCGCAATCTGATCAATGACTCCGCAATTCTAGGTGCCAATATTTTTTACTTCTGGGGTGACCTCAATGGAACTCTTATAGCTAATGGCACAGCAGGCTGGTATACGGTAGCTCTACCCAGCGACATTTTTGCCGCTGGTGCCATCTATGATGTCACTCTCTCCTGTCAACACCCCAGCTATCAATTCTCACTAGCCACAGTAACAATCAACATTCTCTCAGTTCCAACAGATCTTGCCCTTAACCGTGTAGTTACATACTACTACATCGACGGTCAAACCATCCAAACTGAACTCCCTCTTGTAGGATGGCAAGTCCCCCGAGGAGAAATCCTTTGGCTCTACTTCAACTTTACCGATTGGAACGATGATCTAATCATTGGCGCGACCGGTGTGTACAATTGGGATCTGGGAAGCGGATTAATGGAATATGAGAATGGCATTTACATTGCTAAAATCAATATGACCGATGTCTCTCCTGGGAACTATTTCCTCAGCGTTACGTTAACCCGACAAAACTATGAACGCGCAACTATCACACAAATGGAACTCACCGTCATCGCCATCCCCATTGCTATCACAGGAATCCAGGACAGCATCGAAGTATTTACCGGCGATGCTTTCACTATCACTGTACGGCTTGAAGATATCTACCACAACTTAACCGTTAATACAGCTACACTCTACATCACCATCCCGGTCTTAAACATCGAAGAAGCAGAAATGATTAACAATGGTGATGGCAGCTACTCCTATATCCCGATTAGCTTCCCCTTCGAAGGCTCCTTTGAAATCCGCATCCGCTCCGACGCCCCCATCATCTACGCGCAAGCCCAACTCTCCGTCACAGCACGAGTCACACTTCATCCCATCGTCGCACAAGGCCTACGCTTCGGATTAATAGCCGCAATCATCGGCATCATCCTCCTTATGGCCTGGATGGCCTATACGCGTGTTTTTGCCATCCCCTGGCTTGTCCGGAAGATGCGCAAAATGTCCACCACCCTCGGTAAAGGCAAAACCCCACACCTATCTAATCGCGACGTCAGACGAATAGCTACACGCCCTGATTCCATGACCGGCATCGCTGAACCCGCCTATGATGCCATTGGCATCGCTGTTGCCACCACCGTCATGCCTGCCGCCATTACCATCGAAGAACGCGAAGCCGAAGATGAAATCATCTGGCAAGAACTGGAAAAACTCAAAGGCCTTGGCCACGACCAGAAACTCGAACTCTTCGAAGAAATGAAACGCATCCCTCCCAAAGACCGTGTCTGGTTCATCGAAGACCTCAAAGCCCAAATGGCCGATGGCACCCGCTTCGGGCGTGTAACCGCTGAACCAACTCCAGTCCCCGAAGGCGTTGATCCCAGTGTCCATGCCAGACTTCAATCCCTCGAAGCCCTCGGACCTGAAGAAAAGGAGGCTGTCATTGAACAACTCCGTGGTCTTTCAAAAGAGGAACAAGAAGAGGTTATTGGGGCCCTCGAAGAAACCGAACGAGGAAGCAGTTAAAAACACCCCAATTCGAAGCCATACCCCCCCTTACTCCATAATATATCCTCAAAGTTGGTTATAGTGTAACAAAGAACTCAAACAATACCTCTTCTCAAAATATCATCATAGCACTTGACTAGATGAAGAATCTAAATTGTCGACGCTAAATCTATTTAGTCTTAATTATTAGACCGATTTTACAATAATCAGATTATTGCATTAATTTTTAGTTAAGTTACGATTTCAAGAAAGACAAATAAAACCTCAAACATGAGCTAGTAATACAGCGGTACCATCAGCCAGGGCTACAGCACCGACCTAATTTCGAGGTGTATTCCTTTGAGTAAAAAAACTAGTTTCTTGACTGTTTGTGTGCTCCTCTTTATTGTCATTTTTCTGTCTCCCACAGGAATGAATCTTGATGAAAGGGTGTTTGCGGCTCCGCCCAATTCGCCGTATCAAGGAACTGGGTCAAACATTAACGTATTTGATTTTGCTCGTAATGATAGTACTCTCTTTACCGATGGTGTCAATGATACTAGTTTTACTTATTCAGCAAGTTGGTATCCGGGCGCTTATAGCGGATATCGTTTACAGGCTTCAGTATCTAACCTCCGCAGAACTGAAGATCCTGTGCCTAACGGTGATTTTGACCAATATGATGAACCCAATAATAATTGGACTTTAACAGCATCTACAGGTGGATTAGTAAAATCAATTGATAATGTCACTGGTGGAAATCCAGGTGACTGTCTTGATGTCGAACTCAAATATGGAAACGTCCCCAATACTGCCTACGCTTGGATTGACAACGACTTTACTTATACCTCGTCAATTACGCCAGATAGTCTAATATTATACTTTGATATCCAATTTTCTGCGGATGTCTCAAAGGCGGGATGGTTGCACATCAAAGTTTCAGTCATGTATCAAGCCGCAGAAGTTGGAAGTTGGACAAATACAACGGATCTATATAATCCAACATCTTGGGATTCTCTTAGTTTTCCAACAGCAGCCGTTAACGGAACGGTTACCATTCGTATCACGATTGAAAAACGGGGAGGAGGTGGTGCCAATACGAAAGGCCATATTTACTTTGATAATTTCCGATACGTCATTGGTTCAGATAGCAAACCCAGTGATGTTGGCCTACAGCTCAATGGCAATGATGTAGTTGATGCAATTGCCCCAAGCAATGCAGGGGCAATCGATATTTACGCTGATCCTATCAATATGGAGGAGGCATTACTAGCTGATTGTTGGGACAGTGATCAAACTTTCCGATTCACTTCTCCTTTGTATTCTGATATCAGCTTTGATTATCAATATTCTATGTATATCAAAAGTGATAGTGATGTTGATGCACAAACTGCCTTCTGGGCTCCGGTAGATCAAACTCCCGAGTGGAAGCTTTCTTATACTGTCCCCTCTGGGCGACCCCCCACGGGTCATCAAGGTTATTGCTTTGGGCTTTATCTGGAACTTGGATGGAGCCTCATAAATGTCACAGATGATATTGGGCAGATAATATCTAATTACATCTACAATCCAACAAGCGGATTCATTAAACTCGACGAAGGAATCGTTGCTGAAGGTGACTTGTATCCAATTTTTGCTTCAAGTTCAAATTATATTCAACAAATATATCCACAGAAATCAGCAAATGTTGGAGGACCATGGACCAATGTGTCTTCTTCCGAATATTTTGTAAAGAACAATTATATTCGTGTCATGGCCACGCTTTCCCCGATTACTGCTATGGGGAATATTGCCAATATCTCTCTCTTTTTCCCCAATAAAACGCTCTGGCAAAGTGATGCTGCTCCGGTGTTTGACTCAGGACAAAATAAGGTTACCAGCACAGTCTGGCAGATACCACAAATTACTGGAGATACCGCTGGTAGTGATTGGTTTATTACTGTCTCTTTCAATAATGGAACCCAATCTGGAATGCGCCAACATGGTTTTTCAGTGGTAATAGAAACCACAGGAACCAAGGTATCTCCTATATCCGGTGAACGCGTGCTTTGGGGAAATACTGTCTTGGTTAATACCACTTGGCAAAACCAGGATACTAGTGAATACATCATTGATGGGAATGCCCGAATTCGCTATATCGACCGCAATCTCCAAGTTCGATATGAAAATATGACAGCAAATGGGCAAGGCGCCTATTCATTAGACTTTGGAACCAATCTGATGAGTCCAGATCGCGCCGCAGAATTTTATGTCGAAATAATGCGCTATGGGTATCTGAACATCACTGGAACACAACTCACCTACAAAATCAATCTTGTAAATGATCTAAGTTATTCAATGATAAAGCCTACACAACAAACAGGTCCTGACGAATATACCGCTGAAACTACCCTCGAGGATGGTTATATTAGTCAAGTAAAGTTCTTTGATTTGTACGAACAAGCCTATGTTCGTAATGATACTGGTGTGTGGAACGAAAATGTACGAGTTAACTTCACCCGTTATCATTGGACTACAACTTGGGAGTTCTATTCAGAAGGTAGCTTTACACCAAATGCTTCAGATCCCATTATTTTTGAAAAAGTCGATTCCCAATATTCTGGTACAACCCAATTAAAATATGAAGTAACAATGCGCATTGTCGATGCGTCCTGGGATTTCGCACAACAAAACTTCACTATCATCATAAAAATTGTTCAGATTGCAACCGATCTTGATGCCTATCGGACACTCATTGATTATCCCCCAATTGGTGATGGTTGGAGCCAATATAACAATAACACAGATGTCTACGAAGTCCGCCTCTATTGGAATGAAATCTTCAACATCACGGTTTTCTATCACTTTGCTGAAAATGATACAGGGATTGAAAGTGCCACAACAAAGATTCTTATTGGTACGACATTACACACAATGTCCGATGAAACTAGAGGCTATTATAATTACCAGCTTGACACCTCTTCGATTGGAATTGGCATAACTGACCTCCTTGTAAACGCATCGTATACCAGTTATGCAACACAAACTATCCAAATTCGAATAATCGTTGAAGCTCGAATAACACAATTAACAAAGAATGTACCTGGCTCGTTAGTCGATTTACCATATGATGATGACTTTAATGTCACCTTCACGTTTAGTGATATTGTTACCGGATCGGCTAGCCCAATAACAGATGCAACCATATCCATTGTAGGTTATCCAGCGA
>JABXGY010000120.1 GCA_016550395.1 archaeon
GCAGCTGGTTCGGCAATAGGAGTGTCGCCCAGAAGGATTGATTCCGCATCACTACTAGGGGCTGCTGTGGTCATAGCTGCAGTATCGCCTTCTAGAAAATCAAATAGGCTATCTGTCGTAGGACCCGCTGTGCTGGTTTCGGCAGCCATTAGTGGTATACTGGCTGCTGCCATTGGAGTGACTTGTGCGGTTTTAAGATCTGAGCGGATTTTCTTTAGGCTGGATTGAAATTCATTAACTTGTTTGGTAACTGTGTTTAGCGCATCCGCTAAATCATTGACAGCTTTCGAGAGAAATTCGGAAACACGAATCAAGATGGCTTCCTTGTCTGTGTCTGACATTCTTGCTACACCCCGCCTTCTGTAGCGGTTGGGGGTACTGCAAGCTAGAGTGTAATAGGCTTACATATAAACTTTGTTGAGCTCTACTCATTAACTAAAGGGGAATTGCGGTCCTCTCCACACTAGAAGACACCGGCGACATCAATGATATGTCGGTGATCAAATGCCAACTCCTTAGGTAACTCGTTAAATACTCGAACTTCAGCCGCATCACTTCCTGCCTCTAAGGTTCCACTAACTGAAGAGACAAGGTAGGCGACACTCACGATATGACCCCTCGGGTCCCGGTTAGGATTCGAGAAGACTCCGATTAATTGCATTGATTCCACACAGAGCCCCGTTTCTTCTTTTACTTCTCGAATCACTGCTGCTTCAACAGTTTCTCCGATTTGTACAAGACCCCCGGGAAGTGCCCACCAATCTTTGAATGGGTGGTTTCGTCGTCGAATGAATAGAACTCCTCCCTCCTTCAATCGAATAACTGCATCAACTGCTAAAACCGGTGAGTTAATTCCTGTTTCTGTCCGCCTTGTATTTTCCCCTTGCATATCTCTTTCACCAAAATTATGACTTAATAACGTGCGACTTCGTAAGCCTTAAAAGTCTATGTTCACTACGCCAGCAAGACGAATATGACTGTAGATCCCTGGCGCGAACCGAAACCCACCATTGACCAAGTCCGAAGGCTAGTCCAGCGAATTCAGTCCTATGTGAGAACAAGTAGGATAATGGGGATCGTATCATCTATCCTTCTCTTAGCCCTAATGATTCAAATGGGTATTCTCATTTACATGAATTTTCTCCCATTTTTCCTTGGGGGAATTCCCTTTCCTTTACCTGAATGGTTCTACTATGTTCTGATGCTCACTTTCCTTTTCGCAATGATAGTGTATGCCATCACAGGAACTGTCAACGCTAGGCTCAATCGGTACATGCTTGAATACAGGAAAATTGGGGTCGTGGTTCAGCTTCGGTGTGAAGCGTGTGACAGAACAAGTGAACGGATTTGGGAGAAAGAGGATTATGTCTTCAAAAAAGAAGGCACTTGTGCATGTGGTGGAACCCAATTCATCTCACAGATGTACATCATGCCTCTCCCTATCAAGAAAAAGGATTAAACTTTTTGAGTGAAACCTTTACTCCTAAAACCCAAACTTTGACATTAGTGAAACCTATCCTTCCACCAGCAAAATAGCTCTTAGACGTAGGGTATCTGCACCAATCCGCTTTTGTTTCGTAATACGGAATTTGCCCAGGATCCCAGTTCGTTCAACATGAGGACCACTACAGATTTCCTTAGATACATCCCCGACACTATAAACCTTCACTTGGTCTCCATACTTTTCACCAAAGAAACCAAGGGCACCCTGTCTCTTTGCCTCCTCGGGTGACATGGTTTCAAAGCTAATTGGAAGATTTTGTTCGATGATTTCGTTCACCCAGGTTTCAACTTGCTTAAGTTCCTCGGCAGTAAGTTTTCGATTCAGCTGAACATCTAGGCGTAGGCGTTCTTTAGTGATGTTACTTCCCTTCTGATACACAGAGGGTCCTATGATTTGACGGAGTGCTTGATGCAATAGATGAGTAGCCGTGTGAAGTTGAATAACCTCATCTGAATGATCAGCTAACCCGCTGGTAAATCGTTGTTCAGTTGCATCACGAGAAATCTGTTGATGGCGTTCAAATTCTTTCCGAAACTCGCCTATATCGATTTTTTGACCATGTTCTTCAGCAATCTGCACGGTCATTTCAATTGGAAATCCATAGGTTGCAAATAACATGAAGGCATCTTTTCCTGTGAGTATTCCCTTTTCGTTTAGAATTCTACCAGCTATTCGTAATCCTCGTCGAACTGTGGTTCGAAACCGTTTTTCTTCCTTTTCAATTTCCTTTTGGACATGATCTTTATTTCGAAGAAGCTCATCGTATTTGCTTCCAAGAGTCTCAAGAATTGGAGGAACTAATTCACCAAGGAAGAAGTGTTCCACACCTAATTGGAGGCCTCGACGAATTGCGATTCGGATTAACCGCCGAATTACATAACCTCGTTCGACATTAGAAGGGACTAATCCATGGTCGTCTGCTAAGGCCATAGCTGCTGACCGGATATGGTCGGCGATGATCCGCATTGAACGCATCTGTTCAGCCGAGGGTTCAGAGATTTTAGTGATTGCTTTAATCTTGTCCATAATTGGTTGGAACACTGTGGTCTCATACACGCTGGGTAAATGATTTATCACTTGCAGCGCCCGCTCTAATCCCATACCTGTATCAATGTTCTTTCTTTTCAAAGGAGTCAGTTTGCCATCCGTGGCACGATCATAACTCATAAAGACGAGGTTCCAAATTTCCACGAACTTTCCACACCCACAGCCAGGTCGACAGGTTTTCGAACAAGCTGGAATGCCAATATCAACAAAGATTTCTGTATCAGGTCCTTGGGGTCCCGTTTCACCTAGTCCCCACCAATTATCTTTGTATGGGAGAAAGTGAATGCGATTACGTGAAATTCCCATCTCTTCCCAAATATCTGCAGCTTCTTCGTCAGCCGGAACTTGCTTATCTCCTTCAAACACTGTAACGTGCAATACATCTTTTTGGAGTCCCAATCCGTATTCATGGGTAATTAGAAAATCCATGGCCATTTCAATTGCAGCACGCTTCCAATAATCTCCTAAAGACCAATTTCCTAACATCTCAAAAAATGTTAGATGAAAAGTGTCACCTACTTCATCAATGTCATCTGTTCGGAAACATTTTTGCACATTTGCCAATCGAGTTCCTTGAGGGTGTGGCTGCCCCAACAGGAAAGGGACAAGAGATTGCATCCCTGCGCTCATAAACAAAACCGTGGGATCAAGTTGGGGGATTAACGAAGCAGAGGGGATGATAGCATGATCTTTGTCTTTGAAGAACTGAAGGAAACGCTTCCTAAGTTCTGAGGCTGTCATTTGCAAGGCATTAACCCTCTGTTTATTATTATGCAACAGGTTTCATTTGGACGATTCAGCATTAGTGTATTGTAGCTAATGCATTGCTCAGAACATTAAGTACCGTTAAAACTGTTTGGCTTTTAGTGGCGCATCCATTTCACCGCTTCATCATAACCAGACCATCGTCTTCGGCGGCGTACAATCCAATATAATGCTAGAATTACGAATAGGGCGGGTATTACCAGCCAAACTACTTCAATCACTACATCGAGTGGTGATGTAAGGGCAATATTTTCATAAATCCTTGGCTCTGCGACGCTTAGGATAAACGGAGAGGTTTCTCCCATTATTAAATGGACTATGAAAGGTATTCCAAGAATAGTAACACCGAATATTATTCCGGCAACAAGATAGAGTTCCCGTCGCCTATTTCTTTTTTCTGGATGTTGTGTTGTCACAGTTCTTCACCATTATTAATGACGGCTTACATTATTAGACTACGGTTTAGAACACCTCATTTAGGGTAAGTCCTTGAATGATCGATAAGTTTCATACCATAATAGAATCGCTGCGCAACTCCCGAAGAGCCAGGCTGCAACATTGGCAAAGGTTAGATGCTGTGGATACACTACTAAATATGTGATTAAAGCTGTGGTGAAGAATGCAGCATAAAATAGATGTCGAGGAAGGGCTCGCCGTCCTATCCAGATAAACTGTTTTAACACACCAACTTGGACTGCTTCTTCGATGGCGTATTCACCCCTTTCTCGGTTCACCAGACCCAATTCAACGAGTTTATCTAAATGGTATGCAGCCAGGCTAGGCGAGGACAAACCCAACTTTCGTTGTAGCTCACGTGGTCCCACCGGACCTCGAATCGATAATAATTCGTAATAAACCCGGAGAGTCCGCCCATGAAGTTCGGTCTCTAATTTCAGTTCGCGTTCTCGTGACATAATTCTCACTATCCCAAGATACGCCCTGTCACTTTTCCCAGTAAGCAGATTTCTGGTTATTAATAGACGGGTTTGGGCACAATAAGCATGTATACTTAAGTATAGAACTTACTTTTCATTCATTTTAGATGTTATGTATTCATCTCTTAAGAGGTGTCATGAAAAATGCTCTTACAGCCTCCAGAAAAGGTAACAATTGGTTTGATTGGTGGAACGGGTGTTTATGACCCCGAAGTGTTTACTGATATCAAAGAGTATAAAATTTACACTCCCTTCGGTGCGCCTTCTGACAAGGTCATGATAGGGACTCTTCAAAACCGTCGTATCGCCTTCATCCCCCGTCATGGACGCACCCACATGTATCCACCTCACTTGGTAAACTATCGCGCTAACATCTGGGCACTAAAAACCCTTGGTGTTCAACGGCTCCTCACCGTTTCAGCGGTTGGCAGCCTCCAAGATGAAATCAAACCTGGAGATCTTTTTATTCCGGATCAGGCCTTTGATTGGACTCGAAGCCGAAAACGCACTTTCTTTGAAGAAGGCACCGTCGCTCATGTCTCAGTTGCAGAGCCTTTTTGTCCTGAACTCTCTAAGTTCATCGCGGATAAAGCCAAAGCCTTGAATCTACCCCACCACCACAAAGGTACAATAATCACGATTGAAGGACCCCAATTCTCTACAAAAGCTGAATCTAAATTTTATCGAGCTCAAGGTTTTCATATTATCGGTATGACACTCCATCCCGAAGTCTACCTCGCAAGGGAAGCTGAACTATGTTTCACAAACGTTTCGATGATCACAGATTACGATGTATATGCGGAAAGCCCCGTTAGCCACGAAGAAGTACAAAAAACGATGGCAGCGAATCTCGATAAAGTCAAAAGGCTCCTCAAGGAAGTCATTCCCGCCATGTCTCTTAAACAGGATAAGTGTGATTGTGGGAAGGCTTTGCAAGGTGCTGTTTGATTCATAACGCATGTATCTAAGCATTGATGTTGAGTGGATGTAATAGAGACTATGACTAAAGGCGAATTAACACTTTTTATGATAGCTTATCCTTTCATATGCTATGAATTATGATGACCTCGCTCGAACCGATGTCCTCGAATGGCTTTTAGAACCTTCAAGTCCTAGTGTTCGATATTGGGCTTTGCAACATCTTATGGATCTAGAACCAATAAGTAATGAGGTTCAAACCGTTCAAAAGGCTATCACACAGGAACCTGTCGTTCAGGCTATTCTCGCAGCACAAGCCCCCCAGGGTTACTGGGGCAAACCTGGTCATATCTACGCAAA
>JABXGY010000004.1 GCA_016550395.1 archaeon
TCAAATGTGCGATACCGTGAACTTGGGATTTGTGGAGCTAAGAGCAGCCCTGGGCGTATTCTAATAATTGATGTCCGTTCTATGGCTCTGGAGAAATGTTTGCGTTGTAATTCCGTTTTAAGCGGAGTATGAATGATGAGTACAAACCGGCGACGTAGCCGTAGCGGATCTTGCTGTTCTTTTTCACGGAGTTTAGTTGTGTTTCGCCGCGGAACGAGTGGTAACACACCTGGTGTGTTTATGAATGAAATAGGCATGATTGAATTATTGTTACGAGTTTGTGCAAATAATCCTCGTCTAAGTCTGATTAATGATGAATCCCTTTTCAAGAATGCACTGGCATTCACATGTTTTGCGAGATAATAAACAGAGTATCCCTTTAGGAGTTGGGCTTCAAGTGTTGGTGGCTCCGCTAATGGCTCTGATTTGAGGCAAGCATCATCCAGTGGGAGTGATGTCATTTTGTCAAAGAAGGAGGAGATGTTATTATTCTTGCCCCAGATATATCCTGTATTTTATCTTTTCGAATTTAGTTAAACTAGCCGATTAGATTAGAGAATTCCTGATTTATCCGGAGAATTTTAGGTTGATCGTACAGTGAGGTAGAAGTATTCGGTTTGAGTGTGGATGTTGTTGACTAGGATTCGGAGTTCAATTATATAAGTTACCAGTAGGATTCCAGGTGGAAGCTCCTTGGCAATAAGTGTAAGAGTACCTCCACTTACATCCTGAGGATACATTACAAGTTGGCTGATGTTGTAAAGGTAGAACCCATTATCAAAGATTGGGGTAACATTTGTGCTATGGTAAAAGATATCAAAGCTCGGAGTTTGGCTACCGAGTTGAATTGTGACATCACTGGCTGTTGTATTGCCGTTTTTGACTAGGTAACTTATTTCTGCAAACTCACCGACATCAATATCGAAGGGATTCAATCCTGTTTCGATGAAATCAACACCGGTAACGGTTTGGTTATATCCGAAGAAGAATTGAGCATATGCTTCTGCGGCAGTCGGCGCGTAAGCGACTTGATTGATGTCTTCAGCGTCGACCATGCCGACAAATGTGAGTGTTTCAACCAGTGATTCACCTGGTTGTTCTGCGTAGACAGGAAACAGGTAGACGAGGCGTCCGCTGAGGGGCATAAGTAGTCGGTTACCGATGCGGTAAGGTTGGATGAGGACAAGATCAGATCGGGCGTGTTGTTCGAAGCTTTCAACAGCTGCATCAACACCAAAGACTGGGCTCAGGGGTGTCTGGGTATCTGGGTCTATTGTCCCAGCTCGTGCAAAGACACCTGTGCCGACTTCGGGTCCATTTTTGAATAGATAAAACCCTGCCATCTTCATCGCTTCGTGGCGGATATAGCGGGCAGCTTGATACCCAACCCAGTGTAGACTACCATTATAGGGATATAGGACGTAATGGACATCAGGTTGACTATCGGGCTTTTCAAAGAAGTCTGCATAACTTCGCCACACCCAGGGATTCGTTACATGGTAAGAGAAGTCTACACCAAGTTGAGCGTCAATAAGATCTTCAGGATAACGAAGTTGGTTAATAAGCCATGGCTCAGGGTCAATCCAGGGGTACCAGTTCTCGTAGAGAGCTTCGATGAAGAATTGCGCGGGATTGGCGTTCGGGTTCCGTACCCAGGTGATTTCACCGTTGGCACAATTGATGATTGCGAAACCTAGCAGTCGTAGGTATGGTGATTGAGCATATTGTAAGGCAAGAGGATATCCGCTAAAGATTGGTACGCAGTAATAGGCTTCGCGATTGACACGGTCAAAGACAAGATATGGATCATGATCGGTATACATGTAAGGAAGGAGGATCGCTTGGACACGGTCTTGGATATTTCGATGCATAAGTACCTTTGCGACGGGTTCGCCAAATGAAAGCCAAGCGAAGCTTAGATCCTCGATGGACCAAATGATTTTCTTGAGTGCTAGCTCCGACCCACTGAGGATGTAGTCGGGTTCACCGTCCCAACTGTAAGTCCCTGTTTCAGGTGCAATAGCTGTATCGACTAATACGAATCCTTCATAACCATCATTGAAGTATCCAGGTGGTGATTCGCCATAGTAGATAGGGAAGTTTGCATTAACACCGAATATACTCTGAAACTGCGAGGGAGTAAGAAATTCACCCGTGGCACTGTTGGCATCAAGTACTGTGGCTCCTTCTGCATGAGTATAGAGGAGGTATTCCTTGTGGAAGTCATCACGGCTAGGCGGTGCTAGTGAATACGGGGCCATCCAGTACTCGCGACCTCCTACATAGACGATATCACTATCGGCTAACGCCATCCAGTTGGCGATGGTTTGGCTTCGCATCTTATTCGAACTTGCTTCAAAGTCCCAGAGTCGGGCATGACCTAATACTTGGCCATCGGATACACCCGAGCTATTAACGAGTGTTTGATAGGGAACTTCACTGACCTGGGGACCTCCGGCCCAGTTGGTGAATTCGATTTCTTTAGTCACTAGGGGGTCCCAATGCCATGGCTCCCACATTTGCCCTTGTATGGGTCCAGCGACAAGATAGCCCGTAAAGAGCGCTGGGGCGATGATTAGTATGGCGGTCACGATGCCAAGGATTGAAATGACTTTTCGGTTCATTCGTGGAATTTGTCCAGCACGTCCATAACGACCAATAACGGTTAATCCAAAGGAGATGACGCAGAGAGTGCTAAAGAAGATGAATAAAATGAGGAGTTGAAGTACATAGAATTGAGTCCCTACATCAATACGCATGTAAGGAACGGTTAGTAGGAACCAGAGTAATCCAAGGACAACAAGAAAGGAAACTGAAGCGAGGACCCTGATTTCGGGATACTCTGTTGAACGACCCACTCGGGCAAAGTAATGGATAAGGTCTAATGCTACTCGGACGCCAATGACGAGGAGTAACAAAGACATGAATATGAGGAAGA
>JABXGY010000121.1 GCA_016550395.1 archaeon
CAAAGTATTTAAATTTCCGCATTGCCCTAACACAAGATAGGCTTGCTAGCATGCAATCGAGGGCAGGATGTAAACCTATGCCTAGTAAGTTAAAAAGAATTGAGGCAGCACGGGAGCTCCTCAAGCTCTTCCACACTCGGAGGCGCATCGAGACTATAATGGAGAAGCATACTTCGCCCCCAGGCGAATGTCCCTTTTACGACAAGTCAGTTCTCAGCAACTGCTGCCTTGAACCACATGCTGCCCACATACAAGATTGTCGTGGACGTACCTTTCTCGATGGTATGCTCTGCGAAACCATTGCCGACTTACCGCTTGACCGACGAGTCAATATCACCTTTTCTAATGCCCTTGAAGCCCTTCGCGTTGCTCAGACCCAAGATCCCCGAACCCTCAGCGCCTTCCTGAGTGCTTTCACCGATGGCTATTGGGAACTTCTTGCAGAGGGCGGACTCGATGAGCATGAAGCCCTCACCAAGAACATTCTCCAATTAGAAGCCTTGTTAGCGGAATATTTTGCCGATCGACGCTTCGACCTTCGAGGACAAATCAAAGGTGTGGTCAACGATTTAACCGAGGAGTTCCGACGGCACCTCGAACCCGCAATTAAATGCACTTGACATCGAATAAATAGAATGCCTTCACTTTTTTAATGGATTAATCACCGGGTTCATTTTTATACCAAAGATTATTATTAAGGGCAGGGAATATCGATGTTTCATAACAGATTTCTTAATCAGAAATGGATACTATCTTCGTTCTTGTTGTTGATTCTGCTTTTCCCTCTTTTGGCCCCAATGACAGGATTTTCAAATATAGGAGATAGCATCCAAGCACAAACTAAGAACACTAGCGACAAAAGTTTTGTGACTTCACCCTCAGTTGATCCTCCAACGATGCCCATATCTTCTCGAGGGTTGAAAGTCACAGGACCAGTAGCTATTCTAGAAGATACCGATCCCTGGGGATATAATGATGTTGAAACCATTCTCCTGACCTATACTCACATGGTTGTAAACACAATTCCTTCTGCATCCTTTGGTGGTTCTCTAAATCAATACCAGAAAGTCATCATCTCATCTAACCAAGATAGCGCTTTCTATACAGCTGTTGAAACCTATAGAAGCTGGTTAGAGAATTACGTTCTAGGAGGGGGCATCTTAGAGGTTCATGCTGCCAGACTGGCCATGCATGGAGATTGGATTCTTCCCGGCGGTTTCGGTCACGTCTTAAATATTACCGAAAACGTAGATATTGCTGATCCTAATCATTATCTTCTACATAACCCCTTTGAAATCTACGAGACCGACCTAGAGAACTGGGGAAACTCGGCACATGCCTATTTCAATAATACTGCTGGTGCTTCGATCATCCTTACAGATGGGGCCGGTGAGCCAGTTCTCATTGAAGCCCGTTATGGTTTAGGATACATTATTGCCACGACCCAACCATTAGAATATGCCTCTGGTTTCATCGGATATAGTGATCTTCTCGAAAATGTTATCTGGTATGCCCCGACTCACGAAAGCCCCTCAGATGGTGCCTTAATAGGCCCTGTGGCTATTCTGCAAGACGCCCTTCCCTGGGGTTACAATAGCATTGAGCAAATCCTCATTAACCTCGGTATCACCTATGATATCATCCCTTCAGCAGACTTCGGGACAACCAATCTCGCACCGTATCAAAAAGTTATCATCGCCTCAGCTCAACCAAGTGGCTTCTATACTGATATCACTGGCAACCGAACATGGTTAGAAGGCTATGTGAATAACGGTGGTATCTTAGAGATTCATGCCGCATCGCCGGGGTGGGACTGGATTCTACCTTTTGGAGCCGGCTTCAACTACAATATTACTGATGGGATCGATATCATCAACCCATTCCACCCAACGCTTTATCATCCTTATCCGATTCGAGAACCTGAACTGGAAATGTGGGCCTGGTCTACACACGGATACTTCAATGACACAATGGGTGCAATACATCTCCTAGAGGATGGCTTAGAGGCTGTCTTTTTTGAGAATGCTAGCGGCGATGGGTTTATCATCGCAACAGGTCAAACAGTTGAATGGGCATGGTACTACAATTACAGTATGTTCCTTGAAAACCTCATTCATTATGTCCCCTATCATCAGGTGCAGCTTCAACCAGGTGATTTCATCGATACCTTCTGGGATACTGGTACTGATTACTACAAGTTTAATTTCACCTGTGTAAGCTCTTTGGACGACTGGGTTATCAACATGACTCATAGTGTTCAACGATTTCACTCCGATGATACAATGTACGTAGATGACCGGTGGTGGATGAACCTTCATACAAATACACG
>JABXGY010000122.1 GCA_016550395.1 archaeon
ATTGGATATGCTCTTATTTGCGGGACAACCAGGATCAGAAAATCGCCCACCGACAACTGAAGAACTCACTAAAATGAAGGCTTTTCTTGAAGAAGCCATGAAGGCTGGGACCTTCGGACTTAGCACTGGTCTCCTTTATCCTCCACAGTCATATGCTAAAACCGAGGACATAATTGAACTGGCGAAGGTGGTTGCTGATTACAATGGGCTCTATTTCAGTCATATCCGTGATGAAGGTGCACATCTCATAGATGCTGTGAAAGAATGCATCAAAATCATTGAGAAGTCCGGTTGTGTAGGTGGTCAGATTGCTCATCATAAAGTCGATGGAAAAGCCTATTGGGGAGCCAGTAAGACCACACTCAAATTAATTGAGGAAGCCAATAATCGGGGAGTTAGTGTTACCTGTGATCAGTATCCCTATAATCGCAGTATGACGACACTGAGTACGTTATTACCACCCTGGGCTCATGAGGGTGGTCATGAGGAATTACTCAAACGCCTTCAAGACCCGAAGGTGCTCAATCGAATTCAACAAGAAATCTTGACAAGTAAGGGAAAATGGGAGAATATTATCCAGTTGAATGGTTATGACCGGATTTATCTTGCCCAAACCTTCACTGGGAAGTGGAAGCCCTACGAAGCGAAAAGCCTAGCTGAGATTACACGAATCAGGAAAGGTAAGGATGAATTTACTACGCTCATTGAGATACTAGTTGATGAGCAAGCCGCATGTTGGATGACTGTGGAAGGTATTGGTGATGAAGATATTTGCCGAATTATGACTAGCCCCTTTCAGATGTTTGGTACAGATGGTGCTGGTATACAACGGGACCCGGGTCAAGGTACTGTGCATCCCCGCTTTTATGGCACGTTTCCACGAGTTTTGAGAAAATATGTACGGGAAGAAAAAATCCTCCCCCTTGAAACCGCAATTAGGAAAATGACTGCATATCCTGCTCAACGTCTTGGGCTTCAAGATCGAGGGTTACTCCGTGAGGGAATGTGGGCAGATATTGTTATTTTCAATCCGGACACTGTGGCTGATAAGGCAACTTTTGAGCGTTCACATGAGTTCCCAGACGGCATTCCCTATGTAATTGTGAATGGAAAACTGGTTGTCGAAAATGATACCATCCATAAGGTCTTTCCTGGAAAAGTGATTAGACGGCAAAACTAAAGCAATTATTGCGAATCGATACGTAGAACCGTGCAATTAAAGGCAATGAGCCCAAAAGTATAATAGTCTTGACTTAAAGTGAGTCAATGGTAGGTTAACGATTATGTCTGCTATTCGCCGTTTTATGAATTGGCTGGGCGGCGGTCCGGATTTAAATAAGCTGATCTTCCGTCTGGATGTCTTCTGTCGGAAGCTTGATCTACAGAGGAAGATGCTAGAAAAAGAAGCGAGTAAAAGCCGTCAAAGAGCCAAAAAGTACCGTTTGGCAGGAAATATGGATGCCACACGAATGTACTTACAGCACCATTTACGATTCCAAAAATGGGCTCTAAGCGTTGATGCTTATCGTTTACGAATTGAGGGATTACAAACCCAATTACGACAGAGCCAAGCTATGGGCGAAGTTGCAAAGATTCTTGGACAGCTTAATTCGGCTCTGGGTGGTTTGAAGAACCAAGTAAAGGTTCCTGAAGTCGCGAAACTTGTGGATCAAATTGAAGGCAACCTTCGTCACTTCGAGATGACCCAAGAGGTTGCGGAGGCAGGGATAGAGCGTATGGCCGTCTCTACCGAGGTTACGGATACTGAAGTGAAAGATGCTTTGAAAGAACTGGATTCCGAAATCGAAGTTGAAACAGGGACATCACTTCCTGAACCAGAAAAGCGAGTTTCTGAGCTCGAACAAGAAATTCAACGATTGAAGGAGGAGGGCTAGTTAATGGTAAAATTTTGGGAAAAACTGTTTCCGAAAAAACCTGAACCCAAAGAAGATACTATTGCTCGGATTCATCGAGTAACAGATAAACTCGAAGTTCGTGGTCGCCAGTACGAGACGAAAGCAAAAGACTCACGAATTAAGGCTGTTCGCTATGCTCGTCGGGGTGATCGGAAGGCAGCTAAACTCCAGTTACGTCGCCGACAACGTTATCTCCGTAAGGCAAGGCTAATTGAGCAAGAAATCGATTTAATGGAACGTGGTGTGGAAGCCATTAATCAAGCTCGTGGCGAGACTGACGTTATCGATGCCTTGAAAGGTATTGGAAATGAACTGCAGAATCTTCGTGAAACTGCTTCACCCGAAGTAGCCCGTGAAGTGATCCTTGAAACACAGGCATTGATCGAAGAGGCTGAAGCTACGGAAGAGATTCTGGGTCTTGGGCTTGACGATGAAGAACTCGATGCGGATGTTGAAGCTGAACTCGAGGATATTGAGACGATGATTGCACTAGAAGAGGCAGGACAACTGCCTGCTGTCCCGGAGGGTGAAGAAGAACCCTTAGAAACCTCAGAGGAACGCCGCGAACGCACTCGACGGGAATTAGAACGGCTTAAAAAAGAAGTGAAAGAATAGTTCTTTCACGATGCCCAAAACTTTACTTTGAGGATCGCTGCTCATCAAATCCTCTTCGAGCTCTTAAATCCTGAATCTGTGCATCGACTAAATAGAGTTCCTGAGTCAATGCTCGATACTGTTTGAAGAATTTCTCATCAGACAGTTTTCCGTCCTCGAACTGACGCTTTAAGACTTCCATGGTTGATTCGATGCTAAATCGTTGTTGTTCAAGCTGAAAAAGTGGATCTCGTTCCAGTGTCTCTGTACGTCGATCTAGTAACGAAGATCGGTGGGAATAGTATCCCTCATATGGATAAGGACGGGGAATATCTGCTGGACCGGGCTCTTCTAACTCTTCAGGCGACACAGCATAATTGATCAGGATATCCAGTTCATTGCGTAAAGAGGACACATCAACTTTCAGGTTTAACACTCGCAGTGAGCCTGAAGTCGTTACGAGACTGTGTTCCGAGAAGCTCGTTGCTAAGGTGATTGCATCTGGAACTTCTTCTAACACCTTGGATGGTCCCCCAATTTTTAGCTCTTCATCCTCAGTGAATATGACAAGACGCCGACGAATACGACCTTGGAGTTGAACGTTTTTAATTGTGCTTAACGACGCTTTATGGACAATCCGCGTTTCTTTTGTGAAAAAGCCTTTTCGTCCCAAAAATAGGAGGCGTTTGGTTGTGATGAAGAGGATTCCGTTGCCCATCCCCTCATTGACATCGGATTTGTGTAAGTTTACCGGTTCAATAGCAGCAACGGGGCGCTCATTTTCTAGTACAGGTAGAAACTCTATGTGATCGTTGAAGAGCTTGTGCCACTCAGCCATTTGTGTCAGTCGTGTCTCAATCATGGCTAATTTGACATCTAATCCATTCACCAAATCTCGGCAGTACGCTTGGTAATCCGCGACATCCTCTTGAATTGCCTCAATTAAACCTGCGAGGAGGGGAAAATCGGTAATTGTCCAACGTTCTGGCTGCATAAATCGGGTTTTACTTGCGCGATGCCGTTCAACAACATTCCGGGCTCGAAAGAGAATCCGTTCCTGGACACTTATGAGTTCGGTCTTCATCAGCTCCAGAAGCTCCTTCTCTACCTCTGGATCATGAAGAAAACTTGCCGTTCGAAGTTCACGAATTCGCCATCGTAAGATGCGTAAACGTGCTGCAAACCCTGCCAGCAACTCATGACCAGTTCGTAACCGATAATATGTTGTTCGGAATCGACCCACCAAATCCTGCCGCATGTTATGAATGGGCACGATTTCGGCAGATCCACAATTTGGACACAAATGAACTCTTCGTGTGGCCTTTTGGGCGGGTTCTTCGCATTCCGTACAGACCCATTCTTCCTCTTGTTCCTCAATATGATCCGGTCCACAGCGTGGACAAGTGAAGAATTCACTTAGGTCTTGGCGTGCACAAGGCAGACAAAAAACTTGACCACATTCTTTACAGTAGCGTTCGGCCATGTTAATGTGGCAGGAGGGACAGAAACCACTGGTTTGCGAATCCACCGCTGGCTGGGACATGAACCTTTCGTCCGTTAGACTCCACATATACTTTTCGTGAAATCGGGTAAACGGTCTAAAATACCCTTTAAAGCAACTTTAAAGCCGACTAAAACCCTTGAGATGGCGCGGAGCCACCGCAGCCTAGAATTGATTAAAGCTGAAATTTGAATTGCACAATTCGACGGTTTAAGGGGAGGGCAACATTATAGATTTGTGTACTAGCCACCTTGATTTTACGTACACCGCGATGTGCGTGACCATGAATTGCCAACGGAATCGAATGTTTAACCAGTAACTCTTCAACGCGTTTACTGCCCATTTGGGCAAATGTTCGTTGGGTTTCACCTTTCAGTGTTGAAAAAGTTGGAGTATAATGTGTGAGAAGAATTGTGTAAGGAGTTTTCGTTTTGGCTTTTTTCAAGAGTGAATCTAACGTAACGACTCGTTTGGTGTAGTGTTCTCGGATTCCTTGAATATTTCGTGATTGCCAAAAGGTGGGCTGATCTAACACTCCAC
>JABXGY010000020.1 GCA_016550395.1 archaeon
AATTAATAACAAACAGAGGAATATGCAGCCCCGGTGAGAAGGAATTGTCTATTCAAGAACCGGATTATTCGAATTATATGACTTATTTATCACGAATTTTGGGTTCTGCAAGCCTTATGGCGGGCTTCCTCTTCACAGTCCTCACTTTGCTCCTTACTCAACTCCCCCTTCCAGCCACAATTCAATCACAAGCAATCTTACTCTTCTTCAATATCCTATTCATTGCCAGCATATACCTCGTCGGTCATATGGCTTGCCTGATGACCTATTTCTGCAAAAAAGTCCCCCCAATGACTTCCTTCATACGCGCCGGTTATTACTTTTCCCTCCTTTTCTTTGTCCTCTCAGCCTCCTCTCCTACATGTCTCTTCTTCCTCTGGAACCTCACCTACCTTACAATCGCAAGCTTCATCCTCTGGATAATTTTCACAGTAACTGTTCTCAACTACATCTATCGTCCTCTCCAACACTTCAAAGAAAGTCGTGCCCGCATTCTCAAGCTTCCGATGCCCAAAACTAAAAACACATGAAAAGGCTTCTGTGAACATAGTCAAAGCTTATCATTGTCAAAGATACTCCCCTTCAATCGGGGTTAATCAGCTAGCCGACTAGCTATTAACATGGAGAGTAACTCTCCATGTTGGGGTCACATAATGTAACTATAGTCGTTTTTTATATTCGTTCGATATGAATAATGAAGTGAGGTTATCTAATGGTAACTAAAAACGAACTGTCTTCATGGGTTAAACAATTCATTTTAAAAATCACGAAAGAATGGGATTGGTACGTAACTTATTCGATTGATTTCCCTGAGGATTATCAAACGAGTTATCAGATTTTTCTTTCACTAAAAAAGCTTCAGCTTTCAGTGGTGGTTCTTTTTGATAAAAAAGAAGTTGAAGAGGGGGATGTCGCGGAACTAAAGGAAAAAATCAAATTAGGACTAGTCCGATTAAAAGAATTAGCTGAGCAACGAGTTGTAATTTGACAGCTCTGGGGAGTTATTTTGATTTCGCTAACTATGAATCTATTCTAAAAATTGAATCGGATTATTTCCTGAATAATGTTTTCCGTGAGTAGTAATGGTTCTCGTCAATTAGGAGATCTTCAAAGAACTGTCGAATTACCTTAACACCTTCGAGGTAATTAGCAACAAATTGTTAGCAAGACTTCATGCTAGGTTCATAAAATGTAACTATTCGCAGTGTGTGAATACCAAGCTATTACCGTATTAGGCTGCTTTCAAAAAGAAACCCTTTAACGTTTAATATACGACTTATAGTTTGCTTCTAACTCTCCTATGAGGGATGAAATTGTCGTATAAGCAGCCTCCTCATCTTAGTGATCAGGAAATGCAAGCTTTCTTTCAGATTGCAAAAATTGCCCGATTATGTAGTGTTAACAAGAATGGGACCATCCATGCGGTTCCGGTTTGGTTCAAGTTTAAACAAGACAAATTTATTGTTGCAGCACCAGAAAAAAGCCAAAAAGTTCGGAATATCCTCCGAAACAATAATGTCACATTGTTAGTTGATGTCGAGGGTCCGCCAACTCGGGGTGTCATTGTATACGGACAAGCCCATGTTAGTTTTGATGAATGGGATGACGAAGCCGTTGATTTACTCTCAAGATACTTCTCTCGGGAACAGGCTGAAAAAACGATGAAAGGCGTTCAAACCATTGCCAATTGGGTGAAAATCACCATCACTCCGAATCGATTCGCATCCTTTGACTACGAAAAAGATGACGAATACTGGAAAGCTGCCGGATACGCTCCCGGTCGATCATGAAGAATCTAATTAGATTAATCTTGTATCCAGTAATTTTGCACTTAGATTATGTGACACTAAATGTGGGAGTCACTTAATGTATCTATTTTCTTGCGAATATCCAGTAGTGGGTTTCGCCTCCGCGTTTGAGTACTTCATCACGGATGATTTCAAAGCCGGCTTTTTTTACTAAGGCGAGTGATGTTTCTTTTGGGGGATGACTCCAGAACATGGTTGTCCCCATATAGTTCTCGGTAGCTTCCCATTCGTCTGGACCAGTAGAGAAGAAGAGGACACCTCCTGGTTTGAGAACTCGGTAAAAGTTCTTGTATAAAGTAGCATGTTTCTCTTTTGGAACATGAATAATTGCGTATGTAGATACGATACCATCAAAGGAGTTAGCGGGGAATGTTAGTTTGGTCATATCGCCTTTCAAGAATTCGGCTTCAGGGACTTGTTGGCGGGCGAGGTTGAGCATACTCGTTGAAAAATCAATGCCTGTGACCGAGTATCCACGGTCTACTAAGAACTTTGCGACGGGTACACCTGTTCCGCAGCCGGCATCTAATATTCGAGCTTCCTTAGGAAGGAGTGAGATGAAATACTCCAATTCCGTTTCGTTCCTGAACTGACCCCTTGTTGCATTATATTTTGCAGCAATTTTGTTGTAACCCGTTCTGACGACATCATCTTTCTTCATGCAGCACTCGCCTCACTCAGAAGCTAGCAAAAAATGAGCAATCATGACTCCAGCATATACCCCTGTGCCAACTGCTGTTGCAACCGTTTGGGTCATAGGTCGAACATCACCTGCAACCCAAACACCTTCAACATTTGTGCCACCTTGACTATCTGTAATAATATTTCCATGACTATCAACATCAATACCTAATTGGACTGCGAGCTCGCTGCGTGGAATACCAATCCATGCCACAAAGAAGGTATTGCATTCAAGGGTTTGGCCATCCACTGTGAGAAGTTGCTGTCGTTTGCCTGGTTCTAATATCTTGATTTCCCTGATAAGACCATGTGTCCATTCAAATCCAGATTGGTTCAAAATGGTTTCTGAATCTTTTGTGAAAGGAACGTTACTGTCATCGGTCATGAAAATACGAATTCGCTTGGCAAATGGTCGGATGCACCTAGCAACGTGGAGAGCACTGTTCACGGTTCCTGCATTGACAATGATGACATCCTTTCCTGCAGTTTGTGGACTATCACAATCGGGACAATAATAGCTCATGTGATCTTTTGCAGCATACGGTAACCATTTTTTCCAATCTCCGTCAACCTTCGGATGTTTGCGTGAAATCCCTGTTGCTAAAACCAAAGTTTTTGCAGTAACCGTACTGGGTTTCGGTTTGCTAGATTTTACTTGAAGCTGGAAGTTAGGAGTGTGCCCTTCTATGCTGATTACATTACCAAAGAGAGTCTCTACATTAAATTCGTGGAGTTCCTTTCGCATTTTCTGAAGAATCGCATTGGCGGCAATTAAGGGTTTGATTCCAGGATAATTATGAATAGAAGTATTAACAAATTGCATCGGTGATGTCTTTCGGTCAATAACTAAGACTTTCCGTTGGTGGTAACCAAGATGCATTGCGGTGGCGATTCCTGCGGGTCCACCTCCAACAACTACGGTATCAAAGTGAGTTGATTTGTTTTTCATCACTAACCCTCTGGTTTTTCTAGGGACCACTACTCTTTGAGTGTAAAAATGATGGCTTTTCATCAACAGGCGATTAGAGGATCCAAACAACAGCGGCAAGGAGAAGGCTAAGGATAACTATTAGAAGTAGGCCCTTGATGTGACCCTTTGCATGATATTTTCGAAAATCTTTGTACTCTTTATCGCGCATGTGTTCGGTTCCAGGAAGAATGACAAAGTCGGGAGTAAGAGTGCCCACAATCAAAAAGTCTAGTATGATATAATCTGCGAGAAAACCGAATATTAGAATCACAAAGACCGAGAGGAATGCATCTAGAAAGGAGATGACACCACTATTGAGGATTTTAAGAAAATAAGTTGCTGCAAGCGGGTAGGCAATTCCGATAACAAGAAAGGGGATGTACACGATTCTAGCTTGCCGTTTTTCGG
>JABXGY010000123.1 GCA_016550395.1 archaeon
ATTACCACCGCGGAAGGCAATGTCATTTACCAATAAGGAGTTGCCTCCGATGGCTTACCGGCTCGGAAGCGGATGGCGTGATTTAAGTCTTTCGAAGAAAAGTATACCATCTTTGATTGTGAACACAGGAACACCGCTATCCCTTTAAACTCAAAGCTCCATCATCAGAAAGATTACAAAAAAAGTATCCCAGTTATGTCTTAGGATATCCTTATTGCCGGGTTAGCCAAGTGGTTACGGCGCGGGCCTTGAGCGATGGATATTAACCATAATTCCAGGGCAGCCTGTGGCTTCCGAGCCGCAAGGGTTCGAATCCCTTACCCGGCGCCACTTTTTCTTCATAGTACTTGGACAGAGGATTTTTCTTTTGAATCCCTGCAACGTCAATGTTAAAAAGCTGTGAACCTGCTCTTTCGGCATAAGTTTCAATAGGCGGTAGCCCATGCGATTCGAATATCCCGATGAAATCACATCAGATCAGATGTTCCGAGCCTTTGGTCAGACATTTCAAGAATTGCTAGTAAATGCAGCAATGGCTCTATTTGGTATAATGTATGATTTTGAAGAAATCAAGGGAGAAAGCACTGTTAGAGTTGAAGCAAAAGGTGTAGATAAAGAAAAATTACTTTATGATTGGTTGTCCAATCTATTAATTGAATTTGAAGTGGAAGGCGTGTTTTTCACAAGTTTTTTCATCGAATCGTTCGAAAAGACCTCAGAAAACGAATATCATCTAATCGGAACAGCGAAAGGAGGCCGGGAAATGCCTGAACTTCGTACTCATGTCAAGGGTATAACATTACATCGATTTGCTCTTGAAAGGGTTAATAATGAATATGTAGCTACGGTAGTAGTTGACGTGTGAAGAAGCAAAAAAGTGGTAAGATGCAATATGAAGGAAAAATTGAAGCAACAGGATGAATACCGTTGGTGGTTAGACAAATCAGCCCGAGATCGAATGAACGTGGGTGCTAAGATCATTGGATCACGGAAGATTATTGATACGTTAGAAGATGCGGCGGTAGAACAGTTAACTAATGTAGCCACTCTCCCCGGAGTAGTTGAACCTGTTCTAGCAATGCCTGATGCTCACTGGGGATATGGATTACCAATGGGAGCTGTTGGAGCCTTTGATGCGGAAGAAGGAGTGATTTCTGCAGGTTGCACTGGATTTGATATTAACTGTGGTGTTCGACTAATTCGCACCAACCTTGATGTTAATGATGTGCAACCAAAGTTACGTCAATTGATTGATGAACTTTTCAATCGCGTTCCTGCAGGTGTTGGCTCTAAAGGAAAATTACGGTTAAGTGAAAGTCAATTTTCTGATGTCATCCGGTTAGGAGCGCGTTGGGCTGTCGAAAATGATCATGGTGTCAAAGCCGATTTAGCACATTGCGAAGAAAATGGTTCCATGGATGGAGCTGCTACTGAAGCCCCACGAATTACTGAAAAAGCTCAACGTCGTGGTCGACCTCAACTTGGAACCTTGGGCGCAGGAAACCATTACCTTGAAGTTCAAAAAGTCGAGAAGATTTTTAACGAAGACGCCGCCAACACCTTTGGTCTAAAATCAGACCAAGCTGTCATAATGTTGCATTGTGGTTCCCGAGGATTTGGGCACCAAGTAGCCACAGATTATCTTGAACGGATGGCAATAGCCGTTAAGAAGTACAATATCTGGCTCCCTGATAGGCAATTAGTCTGTGCACCTGCCTCGTCTCCCGAAGGACAGGATTATTACGCAGCCATGAAGGCTGCTGTCAACTTCGCGTTTTGTAATCGCCAGGTCATGACACATTGGATTCGCCAAGGCTTTGAAAGTGTGTTCGGTCAGGATTGGGAGAAACTGGGTCTAGATCTTGTTTATGATGTAACGCATAATATCTGCAAGTTCGAGACCCACGAATTAAACGGATCTAAACGCGATCTTTACGTCCATCGAAAGGGAGCAACACGTGCCTTTGGACCAGGTAATCTCAAAATCCCTGAAGATTATCAGAGAGTTGGACAACCCGTATTAATCGGGGGATCCATGGGAACTGCCTCATATGTTCTGGTTGGAACTGATCAAGCAATGAAGGAAACCTTCGGTTCGACTTGTCACGGTGCTGGTCGTGCAATGTCACGTAAAGCAGCAATTCGTCGATATCATGGTCGTGACGTCAAGAGCTCACTTGAGCAAAAAGGGGAAGTCATCCGGTCAACAGGCACGAAAATTCTTGCAGAAGAAGCACCTAAGGCTTATAAAGACGTTCACATCGTTGTTGAATCTGTTCATGGTGCAGATATCTCTCGAAAAGTTGCCTGCCATGTGCCTTTAGGTGTAGTGAAAGGCTAAGCTTGGTATTTTAGAATGTCAGTTCAATCCACGAAATCGGTTTTACTTCCTCTGTCTATTGCTATACCTTCCTCCTTTATCGATGTTTACTCAAATAATTCACAAAAAACCCAACAAATAGGACGAATCGCCCGAGCGGCGGCCATCTTTCAAGTTGACGAAATCATCATTTATCTTGACCGGCAAAATCAGAAACAAAGAAAGAATAACAAATTGATATCACTAGTGCTTAACTACATGGAAACGCCGCAATATCTTCGCAAACATCTCTTCGGACGGATTCCGGAATTACACTATGCAGGACTTCTTCCACCCCTCAGGACGCCGCATCATCCCTTGGAAAAAGTATCTAACGCTCTCAAGGCTAATGAAATTCGAGAAGGATATGCTTTCATCGACAAGAGACAGTTAGTTGTGGATATAGGAATTGAAACGCCTATTCCACTTCTCAAAGCAAACTCATTGAATCCTCCAACACGGCTAACTGTGAAAATCCAACTGAACCAAAAGGGCCACTTTGTCGCATATCCTTGTAGACCCCCGCGGACAAAGAAATACTGGGGATATCAAGTTGTTGAACTTCAATCGTCACTAAGCGAATTCCTGGTAAAAACGTCAGATTACAAATATATCGTAGCGATCACCCGCAAGGGTGCGCCGATTAAAACAAAAGTAGATTTACTGCATCAAAAGTGGCAGAAAGCAGTCAGGCTCTTACTCTTATTCGGAACCCATAAAGAGGGATTATCCGAGATTTTAGCCCGGGAGGGTTACTCGCTTTCGTCGCTAACAGATTATTCAATTAATATTCTTCCCCATCAAGGGGTGGCAACAATTCGAACAGAGGAGGCGGTTTTTATTGCGCTTACTGGTTTTCGGCTTCTTGAGCAGAAATGAATCGAGGCTAAGAAGTGTGACTTGGAACGATTAACACTTCATAAGAACTCGAACCATTGAAATAACCTTCTTGAGAGACTCGGACCATAATTTTATGGTAACCAGGGTTAATTTCTGGAATCCTAATTGAAAGTTGTGTAGGGTTCAATTCAACCTTTTGAGTTGCAATATTCAGATCTCGCAGATAGGCTTCAAGAACTGCACCTTTGGGAGACGCATTTCTCGGAAAACCAATGGCAATAGTCAAGTTCAAATTGTCCCCAGGTTCAGCAGCAGCGGGTTCGGGTCCGATTATTTTCACCTCAATCCGGTATCGCCAGTAAATGTAACTGGAAGGGAGTAAAAATACTAAAAATAGGAAAAAGAAAACCAAGGCTCCTTGAAGTGAAAGAACTGAATATACAAACGTGAGAAGTATAATTGCTATTGTGGCATATACAATCAGACTTCCACAAAGTACAATTCCTAATGTCTTTTGAGGGTTATCGATTGACACGAGTAACCGACTGAGTCTTCTTTGTTAAATAGCATTTCTGTTATGGATTTATTAAATATCACAGAATGTTGTAAACCGCCTATGTAGAATAAAGAAAATTAGTCTACCTAAGAAAGACCTACTTAAGGGTAATTTCAATAAATACTTCGTCAGGTACCCGAATCCGCATAATCTGACGCATTGTTCGTTCATCAGCTTCAAGATCTATGAGACGTTTATGAATCCGCATTTGCCAATGGTCCCAGGTTGGCGTTCCCTCGCCACAAGGTGATTTTCGGGTATGTACTTTAAGCGTCTTTGTTGGTAAAGGAATTGGACCCGACATATGCACTCCTGTCCGGGAGACAATGGATTGGACCTGATTGCAGACATTATTTAGTTTAGGGATGTCTGTGCTTGATAGCCGAATCCGGGCTTTTTGTGCCATTATCACAACACCAAGTCTATTCTAAGATTGGGATTCAATGCCATTGAATGGTGCCTTTTAACTCTTTTTCCATATCGAGAAGGTTCCCTTAGTTGTAATAAAATAGAAAAAAGGAAAGGAGAAGGTGAGATAGCTGTATTTAGCTATCGTTACTTCTTCTCCTCAGTGATTTTTTGAACAATACCAACTGCTACTGTTCGACCACTGTCTCGGATTGCGAACCGGCCAAGTTGTTTCATATCTTTGTAAGTTTCGAGACAAATGGGTTGAACCGGACGCAATTTCACTAGTGCTGAGTCCCCCTGTTTAATAAAATCGGGTTTCTCCTGTACAGTTTCACCTGTCCGTGGATCAATTTTACTTATGATCTCCGTAAAGGTTGCAGCGACTTGAGCTGTATGAGCATGCATTACAGGTGTATATCCAGCAGCAATGGCACGTGGATGGAAGATGACAATGATTTGGCCAACAAACTCCGCCGCAACACGTGGAGGCTTGCCAACATGACCCATGACATCACCACGGCGAATTTCGCCTTTACCAATGCCACGGACATTAAAACCAATATTATCACCTGGTTCAGCCGTGTCCAAGCGTTCATGGTGCATCTCAATAGTCTTAATCTCACCTTGCTTATTGGGAGGCATGAAGATGACCTTGTCGCCAATTTTCATTTGCCCAGTTTCTACACGACCGACCGGTACAGTGCCTACACCTGTAATCGTGTATACATCCTGGACAGGAACACGAAGAGGTTGTTTTAGCGGTTTGGGTGGTAAGGTAAATTCATCGAGAGCCTCAAGTAAAGAGGGCCCCTTGTACCATTCCATTTCTTTACTTGCTTCCGTCAAGAGGTCACCTGTCCAAGCAGATACAGGGACAAAGTGAATTTTGCTGGGGTCGAATTGTGCACCTTTCAGTAGGTCTGAGACTTCTGCTTTGATCTCCTCGTAGCGATCCTGAGACCATTTTGGCGTCGAGTCGTCCATCTTATTAACGGCTACAACAAGCTGTTCGATGCCCAGAGTTCGTGCGAGGAAAGCGTGCTCGCGCGTCTGACCACCAGCACTCACGCCAGCTTCAAACTCACCCTTACGCGCCGAAACCACTAGAATGGCAGCATCAGCTTGACTAGCCCCGGTTATCATATTCTTGATGAAGTCAGCGTGACCCGGGGCGTCAATGATCGTGAAATAGTGCTTTTGGGTCTCAAATCGTCGGAACGCGAGATCAATGGTCAGTCCGCGTTCTCGTTCTTCTTTGAGACGATCCATCACGTAAGCGAACTTGAAGGATCCTCGATCCATCTCCTGGGCCAGCTTCTCGAGCTTTGTCATTTCTTGTTTGGATAATGCTCCAGTCTTGAAGAGCATGTGTCCCATCAATGTCGATTTCCCATGGTCAACATGGCCGACAATGATGAGATTGATGTGGGGTTTCTTTCCAGACATTGTATGTTCAGCTCACTTTAGTTAAGCTGGCTTTAGCAAGTTCAAGGGGTTTCAGCGCTCGATATAAAACTCTTTTGGCATTGTTGTTTTAGGCTGTTACTGAATATCAGATGACTTGGGAAAATTGTGACTAGACTCGAAAAAAGGGAATTAGCGTGCTGAAAGAGCCATGCGCTCTTTTTCTTCGCGTCGCCGAACAGCATTACTGCGGGAGTCACGATTAGCAGCAGCAATGAGCTCATCAGCGATGGCTTCTTGGACCGTTTCAATGGTACTAAAGCTGCGACGCCAAATACTTTCAGAGATGAATCGAAGCGCAAGATCAATGCGTCGTAAGGGAGCAACGTCACAAGCAGTATGATAGCTAATTCCGCCATAGGAGATTCGGGTTGTTTCTTCTCGTGGAGCTGCGTTTTCGATAGCTTGAATGAGAATTTGAATGGGATTTTGCCCTGTACGTAAGTGAATAACTTCAAAGGCGGATCGAATTAAACGGATGGCTGTGGATTTCTTTCCAGCAATGAGTCCAGCCTGTCGCGCACCTTGACTTCGTCGACGTGCCCAACCAGGGGTCATTAATCGATTAATGAACCGTTCAACGATTGGAATGTTCTTCTTTCCGAATCTGCGATGTTCGTGTCGACCAAAAGTGTGGGGAATTATTACCGGTTGAAGGCTGATGTACTTAACTAGTCCAGGATCACTTACTTGAACGTCTTTTGTGCTCCAGCGGCCAAAGACTTTGATTTCTGATGTGAGTGTTGTTTCGGGTGTAGGTTCAGTGGACAAAGTGATTTTGCACCTCTTGGTGTTAGCGTTGTGGTTTTTCGACTTTACCGATAATCATTGCTTCGAGGGAGGCGCCGTTACATTTAACAACTTTCCAGCGGACTCCAGGTAAGTCACCCATTGCCCGACCACGGGAGCCACCGATGCCTTCGACGATGACTTCGTCGTGTTCATCGACATAGGTAAGTGCTCCATCACCAGGAAGAAATGCAGTGATTTGTCGGCCATTCCGGATTAATTGAACTCGAACGCATTTCCGAATCGCTGAATTAGGTTGTTTAGACTCAATACCAACCTTTTCGAGCACGATAGCGCGTGCTTGGGGACTTCCTTCCAGTGGATCAGCCTTAACGTCGAGTCGAAGCATTCGTCGTTTATAATAGCGGTCTTTCCAGCGGTGCTTCTTTCGTTTCTTCTTCAGCTTTCGGGCTGCAAATTCTCCTGATGGTGATTTCGATCCAGGCAATCTGATTTTACCTCTTGAATTATAGGGATGCTGCGATTCCGTGAAATCCTTTAAAACTCTTCCGTTCTCATAGGTCATTGAAAATATGCTAATTCAATCCAATGATCCTTGTTCATTGAGGGAAATTCAAGGACGCGGATAATTAAATCAGGCAAGAATCAATAAATTAAAATTTGTCGAAGGATTTGCTTCCATCTATTGGCTTGATATGAGTATTTAAGGAGATTCGGGTTCGGTAATTATGATTGTATCAATGCCATGATGGCGTTTTGCTAAAAGTCGGGCTCGTTCAATATTTCGTCCATTTCTTCCTATTACTCGCCCACGGTTCTCATTTTTAACTGTGACTACGGCTACGCGCCGTCCCTTTGATTGCTCTTGCACATTGACTGTCGTGACCTTCGCTGGTGCTAAGGCGCTACGAACAAATGCTTCGGGTGTTTTAGCATCTTCAACAACATCAATATCGCGTTTAAGTATCGTACGAGCTCGTTTGATAGTGGCCCCGCGTTTACCTATAGCAAGACCAAGATGCCCAAGACCGACTACAAAGATAATGCGTGAGCCATCTTGATCTACTATGCAGTCTTTTACTTCGGCGCCTGTGATGTCACTAAATAGCGCCATCAGCTTGATTTCTTCGATGTTGAGTTTAATATCCGATGTTGTCACTTTTTGCCAGCCCCAGTCAAGGCAGCAATATCAGCATCACCTGGATCTAAGATTGCCATGGCTGCTACCATATGAGGCCGTCCACATACTTGTCCCAAATCCCAACTATTACTCCGATATGTATGAATTGGGACTTCTCTCGCTTTTGAGAGCATATCCACTTCATTCATGATTGCAGGTGGTGTGTTTGCCGCTAGCACCACCACACGTGGAGAACCAGTTCGAAGTAAATGTAGAGTTCGTTTGGCACCAAATACTGTTTTGCCAGATTTCACAGCCAATCGAATTGCAGTTTCAGCATCCATCAAGGACCCACTCTTTCATACCATATTTACATTATACAGTTACAACGTGTTACGAAGGTTGCGCCACACCATCGCATATAAGGGCTACGGAAGGTAGTAACACGACCAGCAGAATTCTAATTATCCTTTTTAAGTTCTGTGCACACCCCGCTAAACCATTAAACATTAGTGATATAATTTAATATGATAAACCCTCGGATTTCTGTCAAATCTCACTTTTTCTTACGTCGTGATGGACTCATGAACAAATCGATGGAACCCGTTCCTAATGGGATTGCTTGTCCGATTATCACATTCTCTGTGATTCCGCTAAGGTTATCTTCCTCGCCAATCACACTAGCTTGGATTAAATGACGGACAGTGACTTCGAAGGCCGCACGAGCGAGGACACTGGATTGTTCACCGCTAATGCCGTGGCGACCGATTTGGCGAATTTCACCTGTTGCTGTCATTAGGTCAGCAACAAGCATGATATGGCGAATGTCAACATCGAGGCCCTGTTCGTCAAGGACATCTTTTGCTTCATTGATAATGACTTGTCGAGCAGCTTCGATGCCAAGGGTTTCAGCGATTTCATGAATGTGATTCGAGATAGTACGAGTTGTGTCGACTCCTTTTGTACGGAGAACACCCCTAAGATTAGTTCCTTCTGTATAAAGGACTAGTTCAGGACCTTCTTTTTTAATTAAAACTCGTTTGATACCGTCTTGCCCCTTTATGAGGGTATTACGGACCTTATCAAATGTCTTTTGTAGTTTTGCCATATGCATAGCTTCTTCACCTTCACGAAGCTCAGGGGTTACGATGATGCGATTTTTATCACGAGCAACCTCTCCAAGATTTGGACGGGCGTTATCTAGTTTTTCAGCGACGAGTTCAGCGTTTACGCCTTTATTTTCCATAAGGTCCTTGTCTAGTTCGACAACTATGCCTCCTTCGGCAAGGTCAATTTCAACGGTTTGTGCAACTCTTTCGACCCGTGTTTGTTCAATTCCTTGGGCGACCTCTCTTGCGTGTTTTTCCTTGGCTCGGTGTTCTTCGTCCAAGTAGACATTCATTGTAGGTGTTGAGGGGTTTCGTCGGGCGTCAACAATTTCAATAAGGCGTGGAAGACCCAGGGTGAGGCTGAATTCAGCGACCCCAGCAAAGTGGAATGTTTTTAGAGTCATCTGGGTTCCTGGCTCACCAATAGATTGTGCAGCGACAGCCCCAACGGCTTCACCCGGTTGGACAAGTGAGCTATCATAAGCAGTGGTAATTTCCCTGATGATCCGGTTGAGTTGTGTTGGTGTCAGTTTGTGGTCTCCGAGTCGTTTGCGCAGTTCTTCAATTAGTCGGCCAGGAAGTGTATCACGTTTCCGAAGTTGGCTAAGCTTTCGTTCGATTTGTTTGTTAGTTACGTATTTTTGCTTGCTCACACCATTCACCTTTCCTCACTTAGGACCCGTTCGATGATTACATCTATGTTCACGGCTTTACCATGATCACTTCGGGCGGGGTCGACACCGTCTTCGCCGTATTTGAATTGAATAATTTCTCCGGTTGAGTCTCGAACAGTACCGTCGTATTCGACTTTGACGTCCTGAAGAGCATTGATTAACCTACGTTGCATGTATCCACTAGTACTTGTTCTGACAGCTGTGTCAACAAGCCCTTCCCGACCACCCATGGCGTGGAAAAAGAATTCGATGGGATTCAATCCTTTTCGATAGCTTGACACAACAAAACCACGAGCTTGGGGGGACAAGTCGCCTTTGATGAAATGTGGTAAGGTGCGTTTCCGGTATCCCCGAGAAATTCGTGCCCCTCGAACGGCTTGTTGACCAACGCTGGCAGCCATTTGAGCAAGGTTAAGGGCATTACCTTTTGCTCCTGTACCCGTCATAATTACTGCATGTTTGTCAAGACCTAGTTGTTGGCTGGCGACTTCTCCGGCATTATCACGTGCACGAGCAAGGATTTCAATCATTTTCATTTCAAATGTTTCTTCTAGAGAGCGTCCTGGGAGTCGTTGAAGCTCATCAGCTTCATAGATTTGAACGAGTTTACTTCCCTCTTTTTCAGCGTCACTTAGGATTTGTTCAATTTGGCGTATTGCTGTGGGTGTTAGAATAACATCATCAATGCCCATGCTAAAGCCCATGTTTGTGATAAGAACAACAAGCAAGGGACAGATGGAGTCGAGAAATCGGCGAGCCGCGGAGTTTCCGTAGTCTTTTGCTATACGATGGAGGACACTTTCAGGTTGGGCGGCACCAATAGCCTTCTTATCAATCACGCCTGTAAGGAGTTGTCCATTCCGGATGAGAACATAAGCGTCATATGGACAATGTTCTTTCTGGCACACATCGCATTTTTGACAGATACGGGCTTTTAGCGAGACATTCAAACCTTTGGGTAGTAGCATGCTAAAGATTTGTTTTCCTGTCCACATCGGTTCGGGTTTAAGAATCGTTGGTGGTGGCAGGTCCTCGCGATAACCAGCAGAGGCAAGTAGTTGACAAGACTGACGTTTATTAAACATTGAACCTTTCCGGGTTAATAGAAAAGCGGAAGAGATGTAATCTTGGATACCCCCGATAATTGGACCACCATAACGGGGACTAAGGATCTGCTCTTGCACTAGCATTAATATACGGGCTTCAGCGCGTGCTTCTTCGCTTTGTGGAACATGAAGATTCATTTCGTCTCCATCAAAATCCGCGTTGTATGGCGGACACACCACGAGATGAAGCCTGAATGTCCGATAAGGCATAACCTTGACTTCGTGGGCCATAATTGACATTCGATGAAGAGATGGTTGACGATTGAAGAGCACAACATCCCCCGTACGAAGATGGCGTTCGATTACGTAACCTGGAGCAAGACCATCAGCATTCATTTTTCGGTCTTTGACGTAACGTAGATCGATTCGTTTGCCATCTGGTCGGACGATGTAGTTGCAACCCGGATACCCTTGAGGACCTTGAAGTACTAACTCGCGCATATCTTCAATGTTCCATTCCGTAACCCTCTCAGGTACTGTAAGTGTCCTAGCGATTTCAGATGGAACCCCAACTTCATTTATAGAAAGATTCGGATCAGGAGAAATGACGGTACGTGCAGAAAAGTCTACACGTTTCCCGGATAGATTGCTCCGGAACCGTCCTTCCTTGCCTTTCAAACGTTGTGCAAGTGTCCGCAAAGCACGTCCAGAACGATGACGGGCTGGAGGGATGCCGGATACCTCGTTGTTGAAATAAGTAGTTACATGATACTGAAGGAGCTCCCATAGATCTTCTACGATGAGTTGGGGAGCACCAGCTTCAATATTTTCACGAAGCCGTTGATTAATTCGAATTACATCAACTAATTTATGAGTTAGGTCGTCTTCCGATTTGACACCAGATTCTAAGGTGATTGAAGGCCGGACAGCTACGGGTGGCACAGGTTGAACTGTGAGGATCATCCATTCAGAACGTGTGACACGGGTGTCAATTCCCATCATATAACTATCGTCAGGTGTTATGCGTTCAAGTCGATCACGAATATCAGTAGGTGTTAAGCGTACACTACCTTCCATCTTCTCTTCATAGAATGTTGTTGGTTTCTCAAACTTGATTTTGTATTGTTCAGCTTCACAATGTGGACATGTGGTTGCTTTCCCAGCTTCCTTTAGAACTTCGTCAGCGATTTCTTGATCAAGATGACCTAACTTTTCCCAGTGAGCATCCATTTTTTCCTTGTATTTTTCAAAGGATTCGTCTTTCAATTTTAATCGTGCACACCGTCGACAAATCGCTTTGAGGAATTTTTTGATAAGTTTTGCAAAGCTAACATGGACAACAGGTCGAGCCAGTTCTATATGACCAAAATGGCCAGGGCATTCCCCAACACGGTTTCCGCAGGATTTGCAACGTTGACCTGGTTCAATGGTTCCTAGCTTAGGATCCATTAGCCCCGAGGAGATTGGTAGACCATCCTCGTCATAAGTGTCAGCTGTAATAACTTGTGTGACACTCATTTTTCGTATAATTTCTGGGGATAGAAGGCCAAACCAGACGCTTCCAACCTGTTTGAGTGGATGTGAAATTATGATTACCTCCTTTCATGTAACATATTATGTTCGGTCTGTTAGCTTCAAGCGAGGCCATATGCCAAGAGACATGAGTTCTTGAAGAACTAGTTTGAAAGCATATGACATCTCAACTTTGCTGATAGTCGTGGTTTTGGGTGTACAAACCCGACACCGATACCGATCTCGGTTTCGGTCGTATTCAGCAAGCATACCACAGTCTTCACAGACCATTGCAGTGTACTTATCGGATTCCTCCAAGAGTCGTTCGCGTAAAAGTAGGGCGGCTCCATGGCCAATTAGGCAGTCGCGTTCCATTTCTCCAAAGCGTAACCCACCTTCCCGAGCACGACCTTCAGTTGGTTGGCGTGTTAATATTTGTACGGGACCACGAGCTCGTGCATGCATCTTATCCGCGACGAGATGATGAAGTTTTTGATAATAAACGACCCCAACAAAGAGATCGACATCGTATTTGTGCCCGGTGACACCGTTATACATGGTTTCACGACCACTGAATTTGAAGCCTAAGTCATGAAGCTCCTTGAACATATCCTCAAGCTTTTTACCTGAGAAGGGCGTGGCGTCAACTGAGTTTCCTTGCATACACCCTATTTTTCCACCCATTGATTCAAGGATTTGACCAAGAGTCATTCGACTCGGAAAAGCGTGAGCATTAACAACAAGGTCGGGAACAATGCCAGTTTCAGTGAATGGCATGTCTTCTTGTGGTGCTAGTAAGCCAATAACACCTTTTTGACCATGGCGGCTAGCGAATTTATCACCTAATTCCGGGATTCGTTCATCACGGACTTTTACCTTCACGAGTCGATTGCCATCAATAGTCTCAGTGATTAGGACCTTGTCAATCGTTCCTTCTTCACCATGGCGTAAGCTAATCGATGTCTCTCGACGTTTAGGTCCGGGGACTTCTAACTCAGTATATTCTTCTAAGAACCTTGGTGGGCTAGTTCGTCCAATAAGAATCTCATCTCCACCAACCTGAAATTCTGGTTCAATAATACCGTCTTCGCTTAGTAATCGATAGGCTTCAGACGCTCGATACCCACGTACTTCACGGCTTGGGATTTCAAATTTATCTTCTTGACCACCTGGATATTTGCGTTCTTCTGCATCATAACACCTGAAGAAGGATGATCGAGCAATACCTCTCTCAATTGAGGCTTTGTTAATCACTAAAGCATCTTCGATATTATAACCTTGGAAGGAATGAATAGCTACAATGAAGTTCTGACCAGCAGGTCGTCTATGGTATCCAATTACTTCCATTGGGCGTGTTGTAACGATTGGGCTTTGCACGTAGTGAAGAACGTGGCTTCGCGTATCTACCCGAAGACCGAAATTAGCTGAATAAAGACCGAGTGCTTGTTTTGCCATTCCCGCCTCATAGGTGTTACGAGGTGATTGATTGTGTTCGGCAAATGGTACAAGTGCAGCTGTCATCCCGAGAATAGTTTCAGGCACGATTTCCAGATGTGTATGTTCAGGCGTCAATTCAGGAGGTATGAGAGCAATCAGTGTGTTTTCTTCTTCCTCTGCATCGAGATATTCAATAATTCCAGCTTTAACGAGGTCTTCCCAAGTGAGTTCACGGTTACGTACACGTTCTACATGTTGTTTTTCAAGAAGCGGAGTCCCATCTTTTACAATGATTAAAGGACGGCGAACCCGTCCGGCATCGGAATTGATCTGAACCTCATTAGTATCGGGATAAAAAGCGATATTGACCTGATCACTAAGTTCATTTCTCTGACGGCGATCGCGAAGCCGCGTTACTAATAATTCAGGTTGTGAATGGGTTCCCACGAATCGTCCGTTCAGATAAACGTAAGCACCTTTACGTTCTTCTTTCGATCTGGTATCTATCGTTTGGATTTTTAGAGAAAGTAAGGCTTCTTCAACTTCTGATTCATTGGAGCCAACTGAAATGAAGGACATTAGTGCGAGATTTTTCACGAGCCCGCAATTGGGACCTTCAGGTGTCTCATTTGGACAAATTTTTCCCCAATGTGTAGGATGAAGGTCACGTGCTTCGAAGTGAGGTTGGCTTCGGCTTAAGGGAGAAACGACGCGGCGTAAATGACTTAGTGAAGACATATAATTTACACGATCAAGAAGTTGGCTTACACCAGCTTTTCCTCCAACCCAGTTGCCAGTGGCTAGTGCATGTCGAAGTCGTTCGGTGATAACGTCAGCTCGTACAGCTGTTTTGATATTGGGCGTTCGTCCTCGTGTTGCCGTTCGTTCAAGCTGATATTTGATATCGCGGCAGAGATTGAGAAATGCGACGCGAAACAGACTTGTAAGTAAGTCTCCTGCTAATTTCAATCGCTTGTTGGCGTAATGATCCTTATCATCTTGCTCACGTTGGTCAACACTAAGTTCCAATAGTCGTTGGGTCATTTGACCAACATAATGCGCTTTAGCCATCGCAGATCCTGAATCAGTACCGATATGAGGAAGGAGATATCGGTTGAGAACTTGCTCAGCGCGTCGTAAACGATAATCTTTCGTTTGTCCAACAGCAACGCGTTTTCCAATGTAATCTAGGGCATTTTCACGGGTTGCTTTGGAATCTTTAGGAACCACTAGCGATTCAGCCGCGTGAAAACTTGGTATTAATTCCTGGGCTAGTGTTGGATCATCTGTAATTGCAACAACGACTTCTCGGTCGGTTACCAATCCTAAAGCCCGCATTAACACTACAAGAGGAATCTTACCAGGGACTGATGGAAAGGAAACCCGGAAAGTATGATCCGTGCGTCGTTCCATCGTTACAGGGGCACGGAACCCTCGAGCTGTAGAGAAAACCTTAGCCATATGCGTGCATGCACTACTGCTAGTTGCTTCTTCGATAAGAATTCGATTCGGTGCAAGATCCTCCTGAGTAACTAGTACGCGTTCTGATCCATTAATGATAAAATATCCACCGGGATCATTCGGGTCTTCTCCAGCCTCAACCAGGTCTTCAGGTGTCATTGCCGAAAGCCGACAAAACGCTGACTTAAGCATAATTGGGAGACGCCCAACATAAACACTAGTAGTTTCTTCATCATATTCCATACCTGTCTTCTTATCTCGATATACAGGCGTCATTTCCAGATAAATGGGAGATGAATATGTAAGGTTACGAATTCTAGCCTCAGCGGGGGCTATATTACGAACGGATCCATCGGCTTCACGGACCGAAGGATTCTGGATTTCCACTCGCCCTAACCGTACAAAATAATCCTTATCAGGAATGTCAGGCTCGATTTTGCCAACATCGCTGACAATTTGTTGAAGACGGCGTTCAACAAAGTCATTGTAAGAATCCAGATGCTGGCGTACTAATCCCTTCGAGATAAAAAAGGATTTCATAACTGCCCAACGGTCTTCAGATGTAAGTACCATATTCAACCCTCAGAGACGATTCTGCTCAATTTGCGACGGAAACCCAACCCTCACAAGACGGCATCATACTTCCATGAGCCCATATAGCTAAAGTCCGCATGAGAAACTTAGAATCCTGTGTCCTATGAACCAGAACGGGTACATCGTCTCATTAGCAATGTTTGCCCAGGCAGAATCATGCGGCGCCAAACCAGCCGTCGCTCCAGCGAAGCAGACCGTCTGCGGAGTTAAGGCGACAATGTACAAACGCCTTTTTAAGCTTTCGATTAAACACTTCAGAATCCATTGAAAAATTCTTGTAAAACAAGTTTTTCTAAAAGGAGGAGAAAGTCATGCTTCATCGGGAAACTCGCTTTTAAGGAGATTTGTGAATCTACTTGAAAGCGATTTCCTTGAAGCCGTTACATTCCACTTTCCAATGTCAACTCAATTGCCTGATTAATAGCATTTTGTAATACTGGGGGAAGTCCAGGTACATGTAAAGTCATAAATCCACGCACAATCAGGTTCGTTGCCTCTTCCTCGGTCAAGCTCCGGCTCATCAAGTAATTCAATTGTTCAGCTTCAACTTTCCCGACGGTCGCCTCGTGAGTAAGTGCTGTGCCAGTTGTCTCCGCCTTTAATGACGGTACCGCTTGAATGCATGCATACTGACTAAGTAATAATCCGTCACAGGTCAAATGGGCTCGGGTATCGGGATGTCGCCCTATCAAATCTCCACGGGTAACAATGAATGAATGATCCTGTGCTACTGTACGTGATACGACTTGACCCTGCGAACCTGCACCTTCAAGAATTAGACGCCCACCGATATCCACATGTGAGTCTTCTAACCCGTAAATCACTGAATATAATTCTGCTTTTGAATTCGTACCTTGAAGGTAAATTGTTGGAAAACTCTGCAGTGAACGTACTGGGCTTAAAACCACGTAATTACTGATGTATTGTGCTCCATCTTCTAATCGTGTGGCAGAACGTGGTCTTACCTGGGTTGCTGGAGCCCATCGGTGAATCATTGTGAAGGTTAACTTGGCGTTTTTTTGTAAGTAAAATTCACTGATGCCAAGGTGGAGAGCTTGTTCAAGTTGTTTAGGTGTGGCACAGCCAGTGATAA
>JABXGY010000124.1 GCA_016550395.1 archaeon
CAGAGATGAACCAGGTTCCCGTTCATATCGATAAGGCGTCCTTCATCGGAAGAAAGTATTGTGAATCCGTTCCAGCATTTATCCGGTTTATAAATAGTCGTTCCCAGGGGATAAACACTAGGATGAGCGTGGATGACAACCGGAATCAGCAGCAACAAAGCCATTGCGTTAAACCCTGTAATAAGTTTCATTTTATCTCCTCCTTGGCTGAAAAATTGAAATACTTATACTCTAATAGTATCTTATTAATGGTTAAGTATGCAGCACCTTTGATAAATAATATTACGTTCTGCTGAACGTTGTTGACTAGCGTGACAAATTTGGAGTTTCTGTAGAAGTATTAAAAGGGGGGAGGTCCCCAACGTCCTCCCTATGTTCACATCCAACACCAAGCATAACTGCCGCGGCTTAGCCGAGTCCTAGTTCATGCCGTTGTTGGACATCATTTAATGCCTATTTAGGTATCTTAATTGATAATTTTTCGCTCAACTCAGTGTCTTGCCATTCCATCTTAAAAAGATAAGTTAACTGGAATGTGTCCGGTTTCGCTCTGTCAGGTATTTCGAAAATAAATACGGTCTGTGTTCCAAGAGCAAATTCCTTCTTGGTTACATCATGGGGATCTTCAAGTTGAAGACCAACAGCCGCCCAACCGCGAGGAACATATCGATTCCTTTTCCTATCAACCAGCACGGACCTTTCTCGATCCACGCTGGTAACATGAATGCCCGTTGTATATTTGAATTCTAATACAACATAAAAAAGACTGCTTCCTTTTGATGGTGAATCAATTTTATCGTCGGGAGGCAAACGAAACTTGTCCATGATTTCTTTTGATGGTTCTTTTCCTCTAATCACCTTCCCGACAATCACACCTATTTGCCCATTATCAAATACCTTCTCCCCTGTGACCGAGAGATTATTGGGAGTTTTTGAATAGGTCATAGACGGATATATTATCGAGACTGATAATAAATTGAAGAAGAGTATGGAGCGTAATATCGATTTCATGTAGATCATGAGTTTCCTCCTTTCGATGTCTAACATGTTGATGACAGGTGTAAAAAGTCAGCTTTTTACATCCAGTTAATTGTATGGTTAGCTGCAGCTTATCAATTTAGCTGTAACTGAGTTAGTCTCCTAGCCGTCCTAAACAACCAGCGCGACATAAGAATCATCCATATCAATGAGGGAACCAGCGACACCATCGATATCCAAACTCCAATCTCCCCGGACGTTGGTGGCACAAACATCAGGACACCCATAATTAATCCAGTGCTGGGAATGCTTTTCTCGAACAGCTCGTCTTTCAGCATAACTATCGAGAAAAGCACCATTGTGAATCCTCCAAGCACATAGCTGATATCAAATGATGAGCCGTTATACACTGCAAGAAGCGTCTTGCCTGCAGCGAGGGTAGCTGCTTGCTCCATCTCGGTGGTTGCGCTGAAGTACTCATTGCTAAGAGCAATCATGCTGAAAGTTGCTTCTCTGGAAACAATATAGAGCGTGATGCTGAGGCAACCCAATATGGTGGCGATGAGGCTCAGGGATTTCTCTTTGCGGCTCAGTACAATGAACAAAACGAAGTAGATGAAGACCACTAAAACATAATCAATTGTCAGGAGCAGATCGAGGTTGATCAACCCCAGCAATATGCTTTCCTGGAAAAGCTTGAAAAAACCAAGAACCGTGCTGGGCGGCGGTGAAAAAATGAAAACAATTCCCTGTATTGGAATCAGTATGATCATATAGACCGCTGCAAAGGCAGCGATGTAGAACAGCGTTTTCCAGCGCGGATCAATTGCATTCTCGGTAAACGAACCAGAAATGGATGAAGTCTTATTCATTTATGACTCCTTTCAGATTCTTTGGTTTCTGATTCTATCTCCATCGATGCAAGCTGCCAACAAGTTATTCTATAGAACCAGACATCTTATCATTCTGCATGATATACAGAAAGATGTGCTGCAATTTTACCCGGATCTTCAAAAAATAGATAGAAATTTGTAGTGAAGTGCCAGCTTAATAATTGCTAATATTCAATAATCAATCATG
>JABXGY010000021.1 GCA_016550395.1 archaeon
GACGATATGTATAAAGGCGCATCTTCGACAGTGAATGTAGAACCAGGAACATAATAGGTGGACGTTTAAGCAAAACAGACCTGACGGGGATGAGCAGAGTCGTGACGAACCTAGATGAATTCCTTACTGCTATTGGACATCCACTACGTCGCCAAATCCTGGAAACCATTTATGCTAATCCCGATATAACATATTCCAAGATTCTCAGCCGAGTGAACATATCAAGTGGGAAGTTGAATTTTCATATACAAAAACTGGAACCCTTCCTAATCCAAGTTGATGGACAATATCGTATTTCGAATGAAGGATTGAAACTATATCGGACTTGGCAGATGCTTGAAAGCCGTCTAAATGGAAAAGAATCACCAAGAACTGAGATAATGGGATTTTTCGTATTCCGCCGCTTGATTGCCTTTTTCATCGATATCATTTTAATTTTAGCACTTTTGTTCATTGCTGCAGATTTGTCATCGTTAGCATTGGCACCAGCATGGTGGCTGTATGAATTACCACTCCCCGTCTTTGTAACGCGGATTGTCGAAATGATGGTCCTTTATCCGCCAGATCTAACTGTTGTCTTAATCCGGGCTTTCATATTGGCAATCCTGTGGATGTATTTCACAATTATGGAGGGTTATCGAGGTCAAACGCTAGGGAAAATGTTAACGAGAGTCCAAATCGTAGATGTTAGTGGTGCTCGAATGGTTCCACATGCCGCGGCTATTCGAGCTTTAACCAAAGTCCTGATTCTTCCTTTTGATATTCTCATTGGATTGATTAAATCACGAAAAGCTGGTTTTCTTCGCTTCTTCGGGCACTATACCCGCACTTGGGTTGTCCGCACTTAACAGTGACCCGACCATAGCGTGGTTTTTTGCAGATTTCTTAGTAAACCGCAGTTTTCTAGACGGAAAACTAAACTTATCAGCTTCTTTAAATGGTTGCTTTCAGAGGGCTTTCTAACGAGTAACAACCTACCGAAACAGGTGTAGGTGTGCTACTATGATTAGAAACAAGAACATACTTCCAATAGTGGTTCTAGGCCTTACGTTAGCGATTCTCTTTGCACCACTGACAGCTCAAGCACTTCCCGATGAGACGTATATTCCTGGTAGTGAAGCAGCGATCTTCGATGGTCATACCTTTGCAGAGGCTGGTGGCTGGACAAGCGAAGTAAACATCACTGATGATGAAACAGGCAACTGGATTCAGCTCTTTATGCATCACGTGAATCACGGCTCATTCCAAGCCGGCCTGTTAGCCCTTGGTGACATCTATATCGCTGAAAACGATACTCATGCCACACTACCTTACCAACTCTTTGGTATACATTTCACTACACCCACAGGTCGCGAATTATTCGCAGCTGCAAACTTTGCCTTCCTCTTTGCCTTCAACGATACTGATGGCAGCAACACAGTGAATCAACCAGAAGAAGAACGATGGTTCGTCATTCCCTATGGCTGGGATGGAGGAAATAAAACCGCAACCCCTGTTGTATCAGCTATAACCATGGACACCAGTACACCTGGCGAATATCGATTTGGCGTGAAATATGAAAACCTCTATGCACGAATCGTTGGAGGAAACCTCCTCGAATTTCTCATCACCCTCAACTTACCACTCTTTGAAATCCAAATCAGTGAATTGACCTTTGAATACGTGATCACAGTTGATGACGACACTGGAGAAATCACAACCAAGACAGACTATACCATCGGACAAGTCCAAGCTTTCTATGCACTGGGACAAGAAATTCCCATTGGCGAAGTCCACACAGCCCTTCAAAATGTTACAATTGGTGCCGCACACTTCATTTCAGTATTTGGCTCTAATTATTACAAACACACAGGAAACCAACTTACTCCACGTCCTGCATCCCAATGGATCGCCGCGAACATCACAACTGATGCAGCTGGTCGACAGCGCGCCTTTGCTGTTGGTATTCGTGGAACCTGGGAGAAATACAACGAGACTCCGACAGGAAATGACCTCCTTAGCGACGATAATATCGCATACAGTTGGATTCTTCAACCAGCGTTACTATCACCAGAAACGCTGCTTCTCCTCTGGCAACTTCCGCTCTCTGCTGATTTCTTCGCAACCTGGGCTTATGCCGTAGGAAGTCCAACATTCCAGTCACTCTATGAAGGCCCACTTGATGTCTACGAGAATGCCACCTTAAACTTTAATACTGTTGCATTCTGGTATGCGGTCACATTTCCGAAGTTTGGAGGTTACCGAGTGGAACATGACCCAGTCTATACAGCATATTCCAATATCGGACAAGCAGCTCCAGGAATTCCTGGATTTCCTTGGGAAGCCATCCTGATTGGCGTGGTCGTCTGTTTAGTGGCAGTCTTCCTCGTTCGCCGCCGGAAAAAAGTATAACACGTTGGAGTATCCATCCTTCCTAGTATCCGCTCGAACAGATGAATCGGGCGGATCCTCTCTCCTTTTTTCACCTCAACCAGAGGATGTGGTATTGAATTTTGTGAAGGGATTCGTAAGTTAGATGTGGTTATAAACCTAGAGAGTAAACACTGTTAACATGCCTATTCGTGAAATCATCGAAATCGATGAAGAGAAATGCACTGGTTGTGGTGAATGTATCCCCAACTGTGCCGAAGGAGCATTGCAGATAATTGATGGGAAAGCCAAGCTGATTCGAGATGATTTATGTGATGGGCTTGGAGCCTGTTTAGGGCACTGTCCGGAGGATGCGCTACGGATAATTCACCGAGAAGCCCCTGAATTTGATGAAGAAGCTGTTGAAGAACATTTAGCTCAAATGAGTCCCCCGGGATGTGCTTCCTGTGATATGGTTGTTGACGGTTCTGCACTTGAAACTGCCACTCAACTTGAAGGAGAGGTTGTTCCTCTTGGGCAAAGGCAATGGCCCATTGCTTTGCGATTAGTACCAGTCCAAGCGTCCTTCTTCAAGGATGCGGATTTGCTGGTTGCGGCAGATTGTGTTCCTTTTGCGTACCCTGAGTTTCAACAGGATCTTTTACCGGGTAAGGTCTTGGTGTATGGGTGTCCAAAATTTGATAATGCCCAGGGATATGTCGAAAAGTTGACAGAGATATTTCGTCAGAATTCGATTAAGCGGGTTACTATGGTAAAGATGGAAGTTCCCTGTTGTTCAGGTCTTCAACGGATTGTTGAGATCGCACTTAGTCAATCGGGAAAAAATATTCCTGTTGAAAACGTCACCATCGCTGTCAAAGGAAAACGAAAAGCCTAATTAGGATTTGGTTCGTCCGCGGCTGATGTCATCAACTGCATGTTGAATTTCGCCATAGGGTGGTTCAACCATTATATTATCGCTGATCCATTTCCAACGAATGAAGCCTTCCGGACTGATGACGAATACGGCGTGTTTGCTTGATGTATAGCCAGTTAATCCTACAAGATCTTCTTGGACAACATCATAGGCACGAATCGCAACCCGATTAAAATCACTTAATACGGGAAAGGAAATTCTATTCTGCTCCGCAAAGGCAAGATTAGCGAAGGGATCACTTACACTAATAGCAACAACTTGAGCGCCTACATCCTCAAAGTTCGATAAGGAGTCACGAAGGGCACTCAATTCCCTAGTACAGACATCTCCAAAGGCAGCAGGAAAGAAGACGAGAACCACAGTTTTTCCTTTAAATTCCTTGAGCGCCCGAAGTTTACGGTCAGTATCGTAGAGCTTGAAGGGCGGAGCCGATTGACCAATTTGTAAGCGTGAAGACATGAATTTTCCACTCGATGAAAGTAATGTTATCCGTTTTTCCAACAGCCTTCTGGATTATATATTTTTCAATATTAGCATAAAACAATGGATGAGATCTCTAAGAAAGAAGCTGTGGTTTTTTATTATATCGACCATCTCATCCATTTGATTTCAATGAGACTTTTCCTGTGCGAATATGTGCCATAAATGAGCCGGTAATTATGTACTAATAGCAATTTATCTTCTTTAAATGACAGGTTTTTAGCCAAGGATTTTTTGCCTAAAGCCTTTTGAGCGGACAGGTATGTTTCTAGAGGCAAGAGTGGAGCCGTTGGAGGTTATTAGAATGCAGCAGCCCAAACTAGGATTAATCACTCCAAATGAGCTAGCACTATTTCTGGATTATTATGAGTTAACGAGTACAAAAGCTGACTTCGACCATGGGAACGAGGCCGTTGTGACCCAAGAGTATTTTGCACGACGGTTGCCCTTTGGGGGCTATTTGATTGCTGTGGGATTAGAACAGGTAATTGCGTTTATTCTGAATTTACGCTTTGAAGAAAAGGACCTAGGATGGTTGGAAGCCACTTCGGGTCCAGACTTTAAGAACGGATTTCTAGATTTTCTTTTGGACTTCAAATTTAGCGGTGATATTTACGCTGTCCCTGAAGGCACGGTGGTTTTTCCCAATGAGCCCATCATCAATGTTACAGGTCCAACGATTGAGGTGCAACTTCTTGAAACGTATCTGTTGAACGTGATGAATTTTCAATCTTTAGTCGCGACAAAGACCGCGAGGATGGTAGATATTGCGGAGTATCGCACAGTCGTTGATTTTGGAGCTCGGCGTGCTCATGGTCGTGATGCAGCCATACTTGCCGCAAGGGCGGCGTATCTTGCGGGGGCAACTGGAACCTCACTAGTTCTTGCAGGGAAAATGTGGGGTATTCCATACATTGGCACAATGCCCCATGCTTTTATCATGAATCGACCCAATGAGCTTCAGGCATTTCGTGAATATGCAGAATCGTTTCCCTATAATGCGATACTGTTGGTAGATACCTACGATTCGATTGAGGGGGTAAAAAACGCCATCATAGTTGGTAAAGAACTTCGTGATAGGGGGCATAAATTACAAGGTATCCGATTAGATAGCGGTGATCTGGTATCACTTAGCAAGAAATCTCGTGAAATTCTGGACAAAGCCGGATTCGAGGACGTCAAAATTTTCGTGAGTAGCGACCTTGATGAATACCGAATTGAACAAATCATCCGTGAGAAAGCCCCTGTTGATGGATTTGGTGTGGGTACACGTCTTGTTACCGGAGCGAATTTCAATCCCATTACTCGAGAAGGTGGACCATCTGCTTTATCGGGCATCTATAAACTCGTTGAAAGAATCGGTAAAGATGGCCATCCAATTCCCAAAACGAAGTTGAGCACTGATAAGGTTCTTCTTCCTTATCGTAAACAGGTGCATCGACATTTTGACGAGGAGGGTAATTTCCATCGCGATACTGTGTCCCGCTGGGAAGAACCAATTGCTAACGCAGAGCCCCTGCTTATTCCCATTATCAAACAAGGTCGTAGAGTATACGACTTTCCCAACCTAGAAGTGAGCCGAAAATACTGCCAAGATCAACTTGCACATCTACCCAAGCCGTATCGTCTTCTTGCTGATACACCTATCTATCCTGTAAAACTCAGTCCCCAACTAGAAAAAGTCAGTAACGAAGTCTAAGCCAACAAAAACAAGTGGCCATGATAAGAAAAACACTCGAATATTTAGTATTGAAATCTTTCATCAACTAAGGTTGCGTGAGAAAGTTCATCGACCTGATATCTACGTCTACTTTGGTAATTTCTTGAGTATAGAAGAAGCATCCGAAATAGTGGCTCCATAATACTCCTTGAGATAAGCAAGACCTGATTCGTGATCTTCAACAGTAAAGGAATCGACACCATCCTCTGGTATAATAATCTTGTAACCACGGAAGAAAGCATCAGCCGCTGTATGCCTAACACAAAGGTGTGTGTGCAGTCCTGTCAACACGACCTCTTTGATATTCCGGCTTCGGAGAATCGAATCCAATGGAGTCTCAAAGAAACTACTGTAAACGTGTTTTCCGACGATAATATCATCATCGTGGGGCTTCAGTTCGGGAATGACTTCTGCACCTTCGGTACCTTCAATGGCGTGAGCACCCCATCGATGCATTTCAAAATCAGTATCCAAATGGCTATCATTAGCGAAAATTACTGGAAGCTTTTGCTGATGAAAACCATCGATAAGTTCCCGAATGTGGGGGATAATCCGTTGAGCTCGATCACACTTAAGAGAACCCGTCACAAAATCATTTAACATATCGACAATAATTAGTGCTTTCATCGTACTCAACACTGTTTAGAATTCACCGCATTAAAAGACTATTGAACTAGCCACAATCTTACCTAACACTTTTCACTTAACCGTGTTAAGAAGTTCACTACAAATATAAAGAGGAACTGTCATCGCATCCAATATCATTTCAATAACGGAAGTGAAAATGCATGGAAATTAGCAAAGAACTTCAAGATGCAATTAACGATCAAATTAATTTCGAACTCTATTCTGGTTACATTTACCTTTCCATGGCAGCATATTTTGAATCCATTAATCTTTCAGGCATGGCCCATTGGATGAAAATCCAAGCTGGAGAAGAATATGAACACGCCATGCGGTTTTGGGAACACGTCACTGACCGTGGTGGACGTGTAATACTCACTGAAATTAAAGCTCCCACAACTGAATGGGATTCTCCCTTTGCTGCCTTCGAAAACGCGTATGAACATGAAAAAATTGTCACCGAAAGAATCTTCAAAATCGGTAAATTAGCAGAAAAGTTGGGTGATAAATCCGCGATTCCTATGCTCAACTGGTTCTATGATGAACAGGTTGAAGAGGAGGAACAAACCCAACGTATTGCTGATATGCTGAAGATGATTGGAGATCACAAGAGTGCCTTATTGATGCTTGATGGCAAACTTGGTCAGCGCGAGAAGTAATATTTCTAAACTTCTAATGACGAAGTATTGAATAAAACCCTTCGCAGTGGGTGGTATGAGTCCACCCTACTGCATTCCTTTTTCTTTTCATTGAACTCAAGTTTCATTTTTATGTTCAACCAATGAAACGACTAGAACGATAGTAACGAATTATAAGGCACATAAACAAATGCACCAACACTGAATTCCCCAATATAATCAATGGGAGGTAAGTAAATGGGAACTAAAGGTCGTGAAATTGTCAAAGCAGACATTAAGGAAATCCTTGATTTACTCAACAAGGCATTGGCTGACGAATGGCTTGCCTATTATCAATATTGGATCGGATCGAAGATTGTAGTGGGACCTATGCGCGATTTGGTTGCAAGTGAACTTGAGGAACACGCCAATGAAGAACTTGAACATGCAGGAATGTTGGTCGAGCGAATCATCCAGTTGGGTGGTACTCCAATCCTTAATCCATCAGAGTGGCATTCAAAAACCAATTGTGGTTATGAAGCTCCCACAGACCCCTTCGTTGTACCAATCTTAAAACAGAACATCAAAGGTGAACAATGTGCTATTGATGTTTACAATAAAATCGTTGAAAAAGTCAAGGGTAAAGATCCCATAACCCTTCATATTGTCTATAAAATCATGGCAGACGAAGTGGAACATGAAGAAGATCTCGAAGCGATTATGGATGATCTTGAAGCAATGAAAAAACACTTCAAGTAGGATCATACTCAAATCCAAAGTTGCGAACTAGTAGGCTTTGCCCGATCTGGTTCGCAGTCTTTTCTCTTTCTAAAAACCTAATACTACAAGCCATACGCCACTTATAGTGAGAAGGGTTCCAAGGATGATGAGTGATGTAACTTTTTCTTTTAGAAAGAGGATGGTGAATGGGAGTGCAAAAATTGGTGCGGTTGCAGCGATGACTGAGGTTACAGCAGCTCCGGTGAAAAAAACGGCATTGACGTAAAGTATGGAACCAATACCCATTCCGAAGAATCCCGCAATTACAACATATTTGGTTGCACGTTTGGTGGGCAGTGGCATACCCCGCTGTTGGGCAAAGAAAAAGAAGGGGAGAAGAAAGAACGATCCAATGAGAATTCGGATGAGGTTAGCATCGATTGGATCAGCACCGACTAAACCAATTTGAAGTATCACGGTTGCAGTAGCCCAGCTGACCGCGGCGAGAATAGCTAGTGTAATCCCGAGTATATCCCACCTTATGGATGTGTGATCTTGAGTTTGTTGTAATATAGGGATTTCTTGTTGGGCTTGTTCCCGAGTGATAATGATAATTCCAAGTATCGCAAGGATGACTCCAGCGAATCGTGTGATGAGTAGTAATTCGTTAAGAAATAGGATGGAGAAGAAGTATGTAATAATGGGAAATGTCATGGCAATAGGAAACGCTCGAGACACGCCAATACGAGACTGGCTTGTTAAATACATAAAATCGCCAATACCAGCGCCCAAAATAATGGAGGTAGCCAGAAAGGGAATCGATGCAAGTGGAACTGTGAAGCCAGTTGGATAAAACAGTAGTAAAACTACAAATGCTATGACGGGAAGTGCAACCCACATCTTGAATGCGTTGATAGCGATTGGTTCGATTTCTGCACTCTGCGATTTGTAAACAACGTTTGAAATCCCGAAAAGGGCGGCACCAAGAAGTCCCATGAAAACTCCAGTAAGAAACAGCTGGGAAGGAAACACCATTAATAATCGCCTATAATCAAGCAGTGATTGTAACGTAGAGGCTGTAATGTATAGTTTTAGTCTAAAAACGTTGCAGAGTGGGAAGTTTTTTGAAGAGGATATGAACAAGTGGGGTACACTTTGGACACGGAGGCAATCTCCCATGTACCCAATCGATATCCTTCTCGATGAACATAAGTTAGTTGAACGCGTCTTTTCCATAATGGAGAAAGTTCGTGATAAACTCGAAGATAAAGAAGAAGTCCCTGCCACTATTTTTTGGAAACTTGTTGATTTTATCAGAGGTTACGCTGACGTTATCCACCATAGCAAAGAAGAGGATATTTTCTTCGAACAGATGCGTGAACATGACACCGATCTATCTGACGAAGTTCAGGATAATATTGCAGTTCTCATTGAAGAGCACATTGAAGCCTTGGATCTTGCAAATGAAATGCATAAAGGGATTCGAGCTTATCGTCGTGGAGCTCCGGAAGCACGGAATAAAATTCTCAAATCCGTTGATGACTATCTAAAAATCATGAAACCCCACTTCGAAATGGAAGAAGAGGATGTCTTTCCTGCGATGGTCGATGTGCTTAGCAAAGAAGAAAAAGATAAAATGCAAGCTGATTTTACTCGATTCGACGATATACTCGGTGGTAAAGAAGTTCATAAGCGATATCACAAACTCGTAGAAGAACTTGAAAAAGAGCTCTAATCGAATTTATTAATAGCCTCATGAAAGTGAGAATTAACAGAAATCCAAGAAAACTTATATCAGAATCTATTACATTCTGGGTTTCTTCTGAATTAGGGTTAGCAGTAGAGTTATTTAACAAAACAAGAACTTTACAACATGAAGGAGTTGGTTGTATGGCTGGAACATTGCAAGAAGATGTATTCAAAGCGATTTTTGAATCAATGCCCGCAGAAGTCTCTTTCGTCGACAAAGAGGATAATGTAGCATTTTTCAACAAAGGGATGAACCGCATTTTTCCTCGCCCTGAAGGCATCGTTGGTCGCCCCGTCCAAAAATGTCACCCCTCGAAAAGTTTGCACGTTGTCGAACAAATTCTTCAAGATTTCAAGGCGGGTAAACGTGATGTGGCTGAATTTTGGATTGATCACAAAGGGAGGAAAATCTTAATCCGATACTTCCCAGTGCGCAACACAGATGGGCAATATTTAGGAACACTCGAGTTTACAATTGACATTACTGACATTCAAAAGATCACTGGAGAAAAACGTCTCCTTGATTAGAATCTATTCGTTAATTGGTTTGAACCTCTCTGTCTTTGATTCTTTCGTTGAAAGAATATTACAGAAATCTTTTTCGACTAAATAGCAGTAATTAGGGCAACTACGTTTCTAAGACGGTGAATAAATTGGATGAAAGCCTAGAGAAAAAAGGTTCATTTAACTGGGATCGAGTGTTCGGCGGAATTGCATCAGTGACCTTTGCTTTACAGCTGATTTCGTTACTTATTCTGTTTGTGGCCGGTGTTGTCTTTCTACTTATGCTAAGTGGCATCTGGGGCATCCTCGTAGCGAATGAAGATATCTTCATCTTTGTGCTACTACTTGGAGGCGGTTTTGCGTTCCTGGTTTTCGTTTGGTTGATTGGTGTTTTTCTCCGATTTCATCGACGAGTTAGAAGGTTCCTTGTTGGCACTGGTGTTGGTGATATTGATGCCGATGATTCCGCATCAAAAACAATTCTCACTTTGTTTGGTATAGCAATACTATTCGTTTTGGTTGCGGGTATCTATGGATATTACTTACTATGGAAATACATCCTAAACTTCTGGGGAATTGCGTGGTTGACTTCTCTCGGGGTCACTGGGATTTTCTTCTATGAATTCGGACTCTTCATCGTATGGATAGCCATCGGTATCCTAATCATCACTTTCGTAATGCAAATTCTAACTGCAGCAATAAATCGGTATGCCAGGGGTTTAGTCGGAGCAGTTGATAAAGCACCGTAGAACTTCAGTGTAGTCAGAATCATGTATGAGGCGTCAAAGTCTAATAGTCCCTCAATACAGCATGTGGTATGAACGATCACCTACTCAGTCAATGGGAGGCAAATGCTGAGGCCTTTGCTCAATTGATCAATGGGAGAGGTACACCACATCATCGTAAAATTCTAAACCCATGTATTCATCGCCTCATGGGAGATGTGAAGGGAAAGAAAATCCTGGATGCAGGTTGTGGAGAAGGTTATCTATCACGGATTTATACAGAAAAAGGTGCAGATGTCGTTGGTGTAGACTTCTCTCCAAAATTAATTGCATTAAGTCAGAAGAGATCCGCAGGACTAGATATCGAGTTTTTGGTTGCAGACATTTGTCAGCTAGATTCCTTGAAAGATAATCAGTTCGATGTTGTCCTCTGTAACTTAGTACTACTCAATGTTGAATGTTTAGATAAAAGTCTCCATGAGTTTTACCGAGTCTTGCGTCCAAGTGGCTTTCTGATATTTTCAGTTGTCCATCCTGCATTCAATGTATATGGACCAGGCTACTGGGAAGTGGGTGAGAAAATCAAAACCACCGGACGTCGAAAGGGTAAGTATTTCATCAGTGATCAATATTTCACCGAAAAAGAATTTTTTGTTCTTTGGAAGAGTAGAAAGGGTGATGGGTTTCCGCAGAAGTTTAGTTTCTTTCATCGAACTATCAGTACTTACGTAAATCAGGTCATTAACACAGGTTTCCGCCTTATGGCATTAGAAGAACCCCTTCCTGTAGAGGCTACTGAATTTTTTGATCGAGAACGTAGGATTCCTTTCTTTCTTGTAATCAAAGCTGAAAAACCCTAAGTGTTAGGTTAACTTCCATATCATTTTGATTAGCTGGAATCAAGTTGGAAGTGTTGAGGTAAGAGAAGCGATACTTCAGTGAAGGCTTCAGGTCGTTTAAGAAGACGAGAGATGAAGCGGGTGAAAAGCCGGGAATCTTCAGCACAGGCTGCGGCGAAACCAACCGGTGATACACCCACAACAAGGAAGCGGTGTGCAAGGTTCAGAATTGAATCAGTTCCTTCGTTTCTTTTGTCATCGAGTTCTTCTAATTGAAGTGTGACATCTTCAGCGAGAAAGAGTACTCCTGCAGAAAGTTCTCGTGGATAACTCTTTGTTAATAATACAAAAAGAGGAGAATCCAACGGAAGTACTTGATTTTGAGGAGTTCGAACTTCTTCGATTACCGTCTTAATTACCCAGGTTTCATGGTGTTGAATTTGGTCTAATAGCTCAGTGATGAAGGTTTCACCAACTACGAATTTACTCGATTGGAATAAGGATTCTGTATCCTGAAAATCAAGCGCAACACGGACATCCTCTTCTTCAGCTTTTCCAAAAACGATTACAATCCACGCGTCAGTGACTTCCATGGATATCAACCAATTTATTCTTCGTCTTATACAAGGAGGATGATAGACGGCAAAAGAAAAAACTCTTTGGACTTTAGGTGTACAAGTGTTGATTCATTTGATTTCAAGTAAAAACTCGTTATATGTTTGAGTTCTTGCCAAAGGATTGTGATTGCCATCAGTAAAATCAAAGTTGCGGATATTAATTTGCATGTGTTGCATGATGGGCAGGGACTTCCTGTCGTATTTATCCATGGTTGGGCTGCATCCCATCGATTCTGGAAATATCAAATTCCTCACTTTAAACGCAACTATCAGGTAGTAACTTATGACCTTCGTGGACATGGTGAATCAGATAAGCCTAGTAAAGGATACACCGTTAATGAACAGACCCAGGATCTAGAATTGCTTTTAGAAGGCTTGAACATTGAAAATCCAGTGCTAGTCGGGCACTCCTTGGGAGGCATGATAGCACTTGAATATGCATTGAAAGCACCGAATAATCTCCGTGCACTGGTAATTGTGGGAGCTAGTGCCCATCCAGTTGCATCTCGTAGACGCAGCCTCCAGTTTACCTTGCTATCATGGTTAATTCGTATGTCAAGAACCAGAGCTTCGAAATTCACCCAAAAAGAAATTTTTGCTCCCAATGTAGATCCTGAACTTGTTGACTGGGTTAATAACGAATCACTGCGTACACCAACCCATGTGATTCTTCAGATTCTAAAGTCTGTGAAAAAGTTTGATGTGATGAATCGACTCCAGGAAATCAAAATACCCACGGCTCTTGTCAAAGGTGAATATGACACGGTCGTCGAATCTTCAGATCTTAGAGAGATGCAGGAGCGATTACCCGATGCTAAGCAGTTTATTATTGACAATGCGGGACACAATTGTATGCTGGAACAGCCTAGCCTATTCAACCCTAAGCTAGAACACTTTCTCCAGAACGTCAATTAGTCCCAATGAAATAAGGACACGTTTTTTAGATTTTAAGCGGCGATGAAGGGGACGCCACGTGCATAAACTGTCACTGTCCCTTCTAGTTCACCAAGTGCACAGGTAACAGTGATGGTATAAGAACCACTAAGGTCTAGCCACGGGCTATTTACCGTAATTGTTGTAGTGTCAATACTCCCCAACCCATCTATTAGATTGTTCGAAGCATCTCGAATTTCATATCCCCATATTGCTGTAACGGATGTTAGGGTAATGGTAACCTGAATCTGACTGTTCGGCCATCCAACCACTCCGGTAATATCAGTTTGAGAGATAATTCCTGAAAGGTTTATGGCCTGTGATTGGATGGGGAAAGGGTATGCTAATCCAAGATAGATACCTGCTGAGATGATGACAATCGCTACAATCGCACCAGCGATTTTTGCTGCTTTTCCCATATTTGAAGCACCTTGTAAGTACCTTATTTACGCCATTAGTCTATTTAGGCTTCTAGCGTTGGTCAATGGTTGTTGATTAATACAGAAATGGAATATAATAAATGTTGAAAACTGAATGAGCAATAAACAAATCACTCAAGTCAGGAGCCTTCGAGATTGCGAGTGAAAATAAATCTTCTCGTTCATAATGGAAACATCATCACCATGGACAGACAACAGAGTACAGCAGAAGCGCTAGCAGTTAGTAATGGAAGAATCTTAGCCATTGGAACGAATTCTGAACTTAAGGTACTTAACAAAAACGCTGACAAGATCATCGATATGAGAAATCATACGATACTTCCAGGATTTATTGACACACATGCTCATTTGGCAGGATTAGGACGTCGGTTACTTCACCTAGACTTGGGAGAGGCTAGGTCCGCTGAGGAGGCTATGCGTTTACTCGCAGAGCGAATTAAGGAGAAGGTTCCGGGACAACTTGTCTTGGGATATAATTGGGATGAGAGTAGCTGGATGGAATCTCGCTATTTAACCAAAGAGGATCTTGATCCTGTTGCTCCTAAGAATCCCGTTGTGTTGATTCGGGTTTGTGGGCATTTGGTTAGCGTTAATTCGTTGACATTAAAGCAGCTCTCTTTAGATTTGGATAACCCAGGTGTTGATCGGCACCCAGAAACTGGAGAGCTTACAGGTGTGCTTCGAGATATAGAAATTGATTTCCGCAAACTTTCTGATGAGGAATATGGTCTTTCTCACGTTCTTATTGAAGCGTGTCGTTATGCAAATAGGGTTGGGATTACATCAGTTCATGAAAATTAGTATTACCCACAACTACCGTTTATAGCCGAGTACATTAAGTTGCGTCAGAAAGGACAACTTACTGTTCGTGTCTATGCGAATTTGGAAACTAAGCTCCTTGATCAACTTGCAGGACTGGGGTTACCTTCTGGATTAGGTGATGAATATTTCCGTCTTGGTGGTTTGAAAGTTTTCATTGATGGCTCCTTAGGAGCTCAAACTGCTGCAGTCTCTAAACCATATGCCGATAAACCGGATTCTCATGGACTCCTTCTTTTTACAGAAGCTGATTATCAATTCTTACTTGAGACTGCAAATGCGTTGGGTTTGCAGGTAAGCACTCATGCAATTGGTGACCGCGGAATTGACTTAGTATTACGAATTCAAGAAAAAACTAGTAAAGCTGATGAAGTTCAGAAGTTACGACATAACATCATTCATGCTGAGCTACTAACTCCCCCATTAATTGAACGAGTGAAACAATTGGGTATGCTTCTACTGCAACAGCCAAATTTTGTCCATCGATGGGGACTTCCCGGGGGAATGTACGATATGCGTCTGGGACCTGAACGCGCTCAACAAATGAATAATTTCCGGCGGATACTCGATGCTGGAATCAAAGTAGCATTTGGCTCAGATTGTATGCCCATGGACCCGATATATGGAATTTACTCAGCTACAACACATCCAAACCCTGCAATTCAAATCACGATTGAAGAAGCTCTTCGCCTTTATACTATTGACGCAGCTTATGCGAGTTTCGAAGAGAACATAAAAGGGTCGTTGGCAGTTGGGAAACTTGCGGATTTCATCGTCTTATCGGATAATCCCCTACAACTTAACCCAGAGGAGCTGAAAAACATAAAGGTCCTTGAGACCTATGTGGGAGGTCAACGTGTTTATTCAAGCCTCTAGGGGTCGCTTCTTCATTAGGAATGCAGTCGTTTCTTGAAGTGTTGGAAAGGAATGCTGGTCTGACCGACGAGAAACTCGAAGAGCTGCTACTGCATTTGCAAAGACCCCAGCACGACCCATTGTTGCTCCTGAAAGCATACTTACAACAAACCCTGCAGCAAATGCATCCCCCGCAGCTGTGGTATTAACAACTTTGACTTTGAAACTGGGAATCAGATGTTGATCTCTTTTCGTAGCCAGTAAACACCCTTTGTTAAACAGTTTAACAACGAGTGTTGGAGCACCAGCATCCAATAGAATCTTTGCACCTTTCTGCGGACTCCGTTCACCCGTTAGGACTTTGACTTCATTAGAATTAAGAAAGAAGATATCCACGAATTGAAGTATTGTTTTTATCACTTCAATGGGTTTCTCAAATCCCCCAGATGGATCCGACCCCATATCCAGTGATGTAGTGGCTCCACGTGATCTAGCTAGCTCAAGTATTGAGGCAGTGGGTTCACCATGTAGGGAATCCAAGAGATGATATCCCGCCAAATGCACCCATCGAGGAGGGGGATCCTTCGAAAGACATGTTTTCAACTCTTTTTGGGATAATTGGGAATTTGTTCCTGGATACGTGACAAAAGCACGTTTGCCATCTTCACGAACCATTGACACAGTAATTCCTGTTGATGAATCTTCAACTAGCCGTAAACAGCGTGTATCTACGTCAGCCTCTCGAAACGCTTTCAGTACAACTTCACCAAATTGGTCAACGGCAAGTCGTCCAGCAAAACCTGTTTTTACACCGAGATTAGCGGTGCTTAGGGCGAAATTCGCTGCTGAACCTGCAGCTTGAAGCTTGACTCCAGGAACTACAACTTCACGACCGATCATTGGCATTTTCTCTAATTGGGAAAACACTAATTCTGCATTTGCATCACCAATTGAGAGAATTTGTACAATAGCCGGAACAAGAGCACCCTTTTGTGGTTGCATATGATTTTCCTCCGAAGTTCATTCCGACTAGCATGTGATATACCTAATAATGCTATCCGCTCAATTAGCCCGGCAAAAAGGAAGAGGCGTAGAACGCAGTTGCCTAGTAGCAATATGGCGTTCTAATCTGCCGGATTGGCGGTTTCATGCGATATTCGATCGCTTGATTTATGCGTGGTTCGTAGAGGATTGCGTATTATGTTCCGCGAACCAATGTGATCTCCATTGCTGATACATTAGCAACGTTGCCTTCTGCAGTTTTAACCTGTTCAGTAGAGATATCGATGTTACGGACAACGAGATCGGTCATGAACCGGTTGCGCAGGACCTCGGCCACATCTACAGCACGGCTGATTGCGCGACCACGAGCCTTGATAACCAGTTCTTCAGGATTCCGATTGAGCTGCGTAACACAAGCAGTGATGTAGCTCATGAGAGGTTTGCTACCGACGAACACGACGCTTTCGTCGCGTCGGGACTTTGCAGGTTCCGGTTTCTTCTCAGGTTTTTTAGCAGCTTTCTCAGCTTTGGGTTTCTCAGCCTTTGCTTTTTCAGCTTTGGCTTCAGTTTTCGGTTTTTCAGTCTTAGTTTCTTCAGCTTTTGGAGTCTCAGCAGAGTCTGATTCTTTAGACATTTTGGGAGTTTCCTCCATCTCTAGTTTGGTTGTATTCTGCGTTCACCAGTTATCCAGTGACGCATCACAGATAGAAGTAGAGTGCTTCTTTCTGCAATGATGGTGAGTAGAATCGTTTACTCCAAATCGCGCTTTAAAGTGTTTGGTTTCGTCTCCAATTTTCTTACTCTAGACTAATAGTTTGATTCATTCACCTTTCCGTTGATTTATTCGACGGTAAATGATTAAAACTAACAAACCAACAGCTA
>JABXGY010000125.1 GCA_016550395.1 archaeon
AACGACTCCCGCATCCAATTTAGATTTCCCAATACGAACTGCAGGCTTCTCATCCGCCCATATCCGAGCAAGCTGATCCTTTCTTGGCATTCTAAATTCCATCCTCATTTAATTGCATTCTTCGAAAATTTGGTTGACGCTTTTCTTTCTACTCGATTCCAAATGAGTTTGCGTCGATATCCACAAACCAAACAGGTAATCACCAATGATCCATTTCGACCAGCCGTACGTAGCCGAATCCGAGCATTCCCACCAGGTCGTAAAAAATTCTCACACCGATGACAATACCGATGGCGTAGATCTACAGGCAACCGCACTCGAGTCCGCATGACAATGCGTCGTGCCATCTGCACATACCGCTTAGCTAAAGCTGGATCCTGACCCACCACGGCTTCGGCATGCTGAAATAGACTGCGTAAATGCTTCACCACCGTTGCACGCCACCGACGGCTCCCACGAACTCGCACACACGACACCAACACAACAAAAATTGGCGAAAATGGTGCGCTGTCCGGGATTTGAACCCGGGCACCCAGCGTGGCAGGCTGGAGTCCTAGCCACTAGACCAACAGCGCACGGAGCTAGTCCAATCCACCACCCCTTTTTAATGGTTATGGCTAATGCGAGTCATCATCCAAAAATAGCATCGACACAGAACGGAAACACTTAAGCGACACTACAGTACCCTGCGGGTTTAGCGGTCGTGGTCTAGTGGTTATGATTTCGGCCTTCCACGCCGAATACCCGGGTTCGAATCCCGGCGACCGCACCACTTCCTTTTTTTAAAAATCATAAGCTGATTTTCGTCCCTGCAGATGTGCTGTTGAGCTCTTATTGTGCAGAAAAGGGTAGGAGAAACCTTGTTCTTTCGTTTAATGGAAAATATTCATTTTTTATCTATTTGTTTTAGGTAATACAAATATTTATAAGGAATTATTGTATTGTATAATTTGTAATTAATTGTTTCCCGTTCACCCCATAGAACGCTAGAGCCTTCCTGGCTCCAATGGAAACGATGGGGTGGGAGAGCGTTTCTAAGTGGAGGTAGAACCTCATGGAGAATGATCGAATGGAATACGTTCCCCCCGTAGAAGTTCAGAATTATCAGCAGTTCCTCGATTTTGCACGGAGAGCTGCTATTGTGACCTTTGAGCCGGTGTATTATGTGACGCCGTTTGAAGGTGATGTAGTGGATAATCCCGCCCAGTGGTTACGAGCCCTACACGTTTATGCGATTGGTGTAGAGCTCAATGGTGTGCTCATTACCTTAATGCACCGGATTAGCTTCCCACCCATTAACTTTGATTTTGAGGAAGGCCTGTTTGATTGTGTCGAAGCTGAAGGTAAGTTAGCATCAATTGTCCAGGAGCTTGAAACCGAGTTCCAAGCAGTTCCTGGTGCACCTGAGCAACCCTCATTACATGATGAGTGGGTCCGAACCTTGCGATAAGACTGACCTAAACGGGTCCATGGGAAAAAATAATAAATGTCGCTGGCGTGAAACAGGTCGCGTATGTCATGTTGCATACCTTGGGCCGGTGGTCTAGTTGGTTATGACGCCGTCCTGACACGGCGGAGGTCCCGTGTTCAAATCACGGCCGGCCCACCATATGTGCCGACGTAGCTTAGCTCGGGAGTAGCCTAGCCCGTAGGTATTGTGCTGCGTTCCCGAAAGCGCGGGACTGAAGGCGTGACGGCTCTGGCGTCACGGGTGAGATCCCGTTGTCGCGTGTTCAAATCACGCCGTCGGCACCACTTCTTCTTCCTAGCTGCGCGAACATTTCTTCTATAAAGAAGATCGTCTTAGCGGCGAAAGAGCCAGTCAAAAAGCGTTACAAGGGTAAGTGCAATGATGGCACCAGCAGTGTTCGCAATGATGTAAGCAACGACGTATGCAATTTGTGTCCACGGTGAGAAAAAGAAGATGAGAACATAAAAGCCACCCCAAATTCCCAGGACGAACACCATGGCAAGAAGGACTAGGGCAAACCCACGAAGATAGATTCGAATGGGACTGAGTGGGGCGACACCTCGTTGCGGTTGGTGAGGAAAAACGCGAACTGCGAAAAGATTGGCGAGAACAGCCGTGGCTGCACCTTGAGCCAGGACGACACCAAGAGGAACGAGAGTCAAAACGATGGGAGAGACGATTAAGTAGACAAAGGTCCCTGTGAAGGAAAGGAAAATCTGGATTGCCCCCAGGAATCCGAGGACGAGGAGGAGGAGGGCTCCGTGTTCAGGTGTATTCCAGTAATAGACTTGTGACATTCGGCAAGCCTCAGAGAGAGTAAATAGATGTGGGCGGCAATGGGATAACTAGACAGGTATTTATGTTTTTGTCTGTAGCAGCGCCTGAAACCAAAGGAAATGGTGGACCGGCCGGGATTTGAACCCGGGGCCTCCGCCAGTTTGGAGCATCACTCAGATTATTGAGGATGTTTGCCAAGACGGCGATCTACCGCTGATCTACCGGCCCACAGAAGAAAATTAGACGAGACGAGTGCGGGTAACGTCTTTGCGTGCCCAATTGTATTGGCGGATACGACTGGATTGACCGAAACCGCAGGCGGCACATCGCTTTTTCCTGACATGATATGAGCGTCGTCCACAGCGTCGGCAGCGAATGTGGGTTTTTTTGTTCTTTTTTCCAAAGGAAGGAGTGCCCTTACCCATTGCTCATCACTTTTTCTTTTTCGCGGGTTTTTTACCTTGAGATTTGATGGAAGGAGATAAGAGGATAACGTTGTCGCCACGAAGAATCACAGTACCAAGTTCTTGGGGTGGTTGTTCTGTGAGATCTTCGGCATCATCGAGGATGAGGTTGAGATGCTGATCATATCCGCGGAGTCGACCTCGCAGTTCTCTGTCACCTTTGAGTTTGACGAGTACTTGTGATTTTAATGACCGACCAAGTAAATCCATGGGACGATTTTCAGACAAGGTATTAGCTCCTGCAGCTAATTGCAGTTGGCATGCCAACGAACCCTTATTAAACTTTGCCGTTACCTGAAGCTTATCCGACCAAGTTATTTCTAGCCAGTGTTCAGTTCCTGCATCATCGATGGGCACCGACCAGTAGTTGGTCTGCAACCTCCCACCTCAAGACAGGCGTTTTCCGTCTCCGCCCAACTGGCGGCGACCAAGTTAATCGCAGTGTTCAGATCTCTATCTATTTGCCATCCACATGATTTGCAGATGAACACTCGCTCTGACAATGATAGATTATCTTTAGTCTGTCCACATCTTGAACAGAGTTTGGAGGAGGGAAAGTATCGTGGAGCAATGATAAGCTCAGATCCGTACCACTTCGTCTTGTACTCGAGTTGTCGGCGAATCTCGTAGAAGCTTACATCAGCTATTGCACGGTTTAGTTGTTGATTTTTCATCAAACCCTTCACACAAAGGTCTTCAATTACGATGTGGCTGTGGTTCTTAGCCAAGTAAGTCGTTAATTTGTGAAGAGCATCCTTTCGAACATTGCTAATACGCCAATGCAAGCGTGCTAGTTTGATTACAGCTTTTTGACGATTCCGGGACCTTTTCTGTTTGCGAGAGACTTGACGGGACAACCGTCTTAACTTGCGTAGCTTCCGCGGTAATCCTTGAGGATTATCAAACATGATTCCATCAGAGAGTGTCGCCAGAGAGGTGATGCCAACATCTACACCTATTTTCGAACCAATAATCCGAGGTTTTGTGAAGTGCTCTTGTTCGACGTTAAAACTGACAAACCATCTATCAGCTTTGCGTGAGACTGTGGCTGACAGAATCCGCCCTCGTACATTTGTTACCTCTTTCAAACGGAGTCGACCTAACCGGGGAAGCTGCACTGCTTTTTCAAACAGCCGAATACTCCCATATAGTCTAAAGCTATCATTCTGACCCTTCTTCTTGAATTTTGGAAAACCAACTTCGAGATTCTTCTTACGTCTTCGCCAAAAGTTGGCAAACGCCTTGTCGAGATCACGGAGCGCTTCTTGAGGCGCGCACTTGGACACTTCATACATCCAAGGAAATTCAATTCTTTTCTGATGGACTAATTCGCGGTGTTGTTCTTCTGCATTAGTGAAACGGTCCTTCCCCTCTTGTGAATGAAACCGCTTAATCCGCTGTTCAAGGCCCCAGTTATAGGTGAATCGGGCGCATCCGGCATGTTTTGCTAGTAACGTTCGTTGACGATTATTTGGCTTGAGTTCATACCTGTGCCCTCTGAGAATTTTCATTGTTTCTTGGGTCGCTTGGTGTTTCGGTTTCAATCTTTGCGCTAGAGTTCCTTGATTAGATATTTATCAAATGCCTCCTATCTATGTCGAGGTTGGTTCAGGTAGCCTTTCTGTTTTGCTTTAGGTTAGTTATATCGATTGAATAATGCCCAATGCGTCAACTGATTCCTGTTGAAAAACCTTTAAAAATTACTCAAGTCCCGCTGATTATACACAAAGCTTCATCAAATATTTGGAAATGCTGATTTGCCTCCCTATGATAGTGGTAGTTGAGATTTATGCGTATTAAGCACCGAACTCTCCTTCGTACAAAAGAACTTCGAAAATTGTTGAAAGGTTTTAAAAATACCCCAGGATTGATTCATCAAGCGTTACGAGAGGGATCACCAGGAAAGGTGTCTGTGGAACGAATAGTGTTGGATAATAAATCGGAATTATATTTGGTTCAAGGCGAATTATGGTTAGTTAAAACACAACATGCACTATTTCCCGGATTACCGGTATTGTTAGCAGATAATGTGACATTACCGCGAGTAGTAGTCGATATGGGAGCAGTTGCACATATTGCCAATGGTGCGGATGTGATGGCTCCAGGTATCTTCAATCTGGATAAACAAGTCAAAGTAGGAGATCTGGTGGTGATTATTGATCAGAAGAACCTAGTGCCCCTGGCAGTGGGTCGTATGCTTCTTAGTACTGACGAGATTCAAGAAAGGAATAGAGGGCGCGCCATCGAATCGCTTCATTATGTAGGCGACCAGTTATGGAAGCTGGCTAAAGAGCTCTCTGTGTGAGAAGGCGAAGGATTTTTACAGTTCACTTTTCATCGTTGCTTAGTAGAATTGTCGGAGGCTGATCCGGGTTGAGTCCATTTGGTCGAAAAAAGAAAAGAAAGGAAGCCGAGCCCGAAAAAACCGAAGCTACACCCAGTACTAGTTTAGAAGCGGCTTCTATGTATGTTCGATTTATGGAACTTACGGGATTAATGGATGTCACAACCATTTCTGAGGAAATCCGAAAAGGTAATCTCGTAGTAATGGATGTCTCACCTCTCGTTCAACAGGGAACAGAATTACAATTACAATTAAAACGTGCTGTAGAACAACTTCGTGCTGTGTGTATCAGTGTTGATGGTGATATCGGGCAACTTGGCAACCGATACATCATCCTTGCACCAAGTCGCGTGAAGATCTTTCGTGATGCGCGAACCGAGGATGAAAGCCCGGGTGAAGCCACCACCAGCCCCTGAGCAGGACAGCCACCATGAGAAAGGTTTGTATTCAGGTCGAGCAACGCCTAGGAGAACGATTACGACAGCTTCTCGTTGAAAAGGAACTTCTAGACCTGGAGTTTCCCATCACGAAAAAAGACGATTTATTATTTTTTCCTCTACGGTATGAAATTCCTAAAAGTCAATTATCGAAATTTTCGCATATTTCAACAGAACTAAAAATCGTAGAAAAAGAGCTGGAACCATTTAACCGAAAACCTCCTGACCTCGCCACTGCTTTGAAAGGAAAACTTCCAGACCCATTGATAGAATCAATCCCGCATTCACTAGATATCATCGGAGAAATTGCCGTCGTTGAATTAGACAAGACTATGACACCGTATGAATCAATGATAGGGAAGGCTATCATGAAAGTAAATTCACGAGTAACAACAGTCTATGTGAAGGAAGGTGGAATTACTGGGAAACGTCGGATTCGTCCCCTTCGCCTAATAGCTGGAAAAGCACAAAGTAAGACCATACACACTGAATATGGTGTTCGACTAGCGATTGACGTGACTCAGACCTATTTTAGCCCGCGACTAGGTACAGAACATGACCGTGTAACTGGATTGATCCAACCAAATGAAGTTATTGTGGACATGTTTACAGGCGTAGGACCCTTCGCCCTTCTAGCTGCGAATCGTCAACCTGTCACAGTATATGCGATAGACATCAACAAGCACGCAATTAAATGCCTAAAAAAGAGCCTTACACTCAATCGATTAACAGGTAAAGTCATTCCCTTGGTCGGGGATGTGCGAAATATCGTTCAGGAACGCCTTCTTGGTGTGGCTGATCGAGTGATCATGAATCTCCCACACGAAGCCTTCTCTTTTCTGGATGTAGCAGCCAAAGCTACCAAACAGCATGGAGGGACCATACATTTCTATGGAATAACCAGTCAAACCAAATCTCTGGAGAAAATTAGCACTGAAGTTTCAGCACAACTTCGGAAGCAAGGTTATAAGACCACTATTCAAAGAACACGAATCGTACGTCCTTCAGCTCCCCACGAAAATCAAATTGTATTAGATCTTCAAGTTGTGCCCGGATAAACAACAATCGTTACTTGAAGAACCGCCTTCGGAGTTTGAAGGGCCTTGATTAGTTGACGGTTAAGATCCTTGGCAGCCTTATCACAGCTGATTGCAATGGTTCGTTCATCGATGAAGTTACTTTTACGCCAGACAATTGAATTTGGATCTGTAAGTTTAAGTTGAGGCGAGCCATACCCTTGAATTTGTTCTGTTATTTTACCGATTGCCAATTGGGTATGAATGCGACTACCAGGGTTTCGCAACGCGTCTCCGAAAATGGAATTGAGCATAGAAAGTGAGTGGGTGGTTTCAACGCCTACGATGCAATCACCTTGAAGCGTTAAATGGGAGTCAGTGGTTAATTCGAAGGTTGACTTATGTGTGGCCCGAATATTTTCATGCCCTCTAGCCGTGATGGTGAAATGTATTGGCGTTTTCGTCATCATAGTTGATTATTTAGTAGAGGAATACAAATAGTTTGGTGGCACGTGGGTGGGTGATTGTACGCCTTCAGATGATTTGAATCGTTTGACAGAAATGAAGGAGTCCACCTTACAACGATTGATTGCATCGGGGACAGTGTCACTTGAGGAAACCAAACGAGCCTATCGTGCTGTTCCACGTGAACTATTTCTCCCCAACCATCTTATTCGCGATGCGTATGTCGATACACCCCTTCCTATTGGTGAAGGGCAAACCATCTCAGCAATTCATATGTGTCTGATTTATCTTGAGCTTTTACAGCTCGAAGAAGGTTTGAAAGTACTTGAAATTGGAGCTGGATCAGGGTATCATGCAGCATTAGTTGCTGAAGTAGTTTCTCCGACGGGAAAACCACTTTCAGGGCATGTCATCACGATTGAACGAAAATCTGCTTTAGTTAATTTTGCACAGAAGAATCTCAAAAATGCTGGTTATTCCGACCGGGTGACTGTCATCGAGGCAGATGGCACTTTAGGTTATCCTGATGAAGCCCCCTATGATCGAATAATGGTGGCCGCTGCAGCGCCACATACTCCGCAACCGCTAATCGACCAGTTGAAGGTTGAAGGACTTCTACTTATACCCGTAGGGCGTCATCATTTTTGGCAAGATTTATTGTTGATATCTAAGGATAAACAAGGGAATATTAAGGAAAAAAAGGAGATGTCGGTTGCATTTGTGCCTCTTATAGGAAAAGAAGGATGGGCACCCTAATTTTGAATTATTCCGGTTTCCGGAGCTTTGCAATGAAATATCCAGGTAAATCGTGAAGATCTGGGTAGATACGTTGGACATACTGTTTGAGGCGAGGAGATCCAACCAGACCCTGCATTCCTTTATACGGTGTTTGAGGTTCTAATTTGAACCCGTGACTATCAATCAGGTATTGAATATTGTGTTCATTTTCTTCCACAGTAAGCGTACAAGTAGAGTAGACCAAGATACCACCTGGTCGAAGTAAAGGTACAGCAGATTCTAGAATCATCCGTTGATAAGAAGCCGTACTCTGAATTCGTGCTATTGTAGTCTCATCATAGAGTTTAGGACGGACTCCTAAGGCTGTGCATGGTGGGTCTACTAATACGCGATCAGCTTGCATCTGGGGGTGTTGCTCCACAAATTCTTTAGCTCTCCCAACAAAGGGTTTAATACAGGTAATTCCTAAACGCTCTGATTCCGTCATTAATCGTTTGATGCGTTTCTTTGATCGATCCACAGAGAACAAATGGCATTGATTCTTGGTTAATTGGGCAATATGTGTACTTTTTCCTCCAGGAGCTGCACAAAAATCAATGATGGTTTCCCCCCGTTGAGGATCGAGGATTGGTGCTACGAGCATAGCGGAGAGAGACTGAGAATAAAATAGACCATCTTGATAAGCGATTAAATCTGCCATGCTTGGAAGTGAGTAAAAGGGGTTTGTTATCTTCACGACTAACCCCTGTTTTTGTGTAGGGAGTTGGGAACTATTCGTTTGTACGTTTCCACTGCCTACAATGTATCCACGTGGATTTACTACAGTGACTTCATCACCTTCAAAAAAACGGTCTGCACGTATAACGCCTGGTCGATAGAGATGGCTTCCAAGGAGAACGTTTTCACTGCTAGCTTTATCTGCAACAACGATTTTGTTATATTTAGGAACAGGTGCTCCAGGAAGAATGGAAAGGGCTACAGCATTTAATTCGGGATCGACAATAACTGCAGAGATGTTTTCAGTTTGAAGTTGAGTAACTAACTCTTTAGTTGTTGTTCGTAGCGTATTTGTGCGAAGATAAAAGAAGCTTCCAGGTTGGCGAAGAGCAACGGCAAGCTGATGGCTTCGAGTAGCTCCAAAAAGTTTGGTAAAATATTGTTTGAGTTCTTCGCTGAATTGTGCCTTATCCGGGGGATAGGATATTGAATCCATCAATATCTTCAGCTCTTAGCCATAACAATATCAGTTTACATAGAAGCTTCCCTCTGCGATGAGTTTCACTTTCCCTGATACTAATACCTTTTCGGCTTCCTTTTTACCGATAACTTTAGCAATCAACTGACTTGGGCGCCTAATTTCATATCCCTGTTCAATAAAAATTGGTTCACCTTTCGTATCTCGTTGAAGCAGATTGTACTGTTCAACGTAGGCTCCGATTGGTCCCGCAGCGCTCCCCGTGGCAGGGTCTTCAATAACACCTACATCAGGAGCGAACATACGTACATGAACATCTGAATCGTGGTTCATAGTTTCAGTGCTCAACAAGACAATTTTTTTGGTGAGCTGATTCTGAAGTGTCTGAAGGATTAACGAGCCATTAGGTTGAGCTTGTTGAAGGGCCTTCAGAGAGGTCAGTGGGATAATGAGAAAAGGCGTTCCTGTACTCACATACTGCATCGGATATTTAGTTGAAATAGTCGATACCGGAAGATTCACTGTTTCAGCTATGGCAGTCCGGTTAGAAAATTCGTCCAGAAATTTAGGACCGTGTTGAATCATCTGAACAATATCAGATGAGGGATACTCAACAGTAATAGCTCCAATACCCAATTCCAGGTTGAGCTTAGTAATTGAAGATTCTACTAGCTTTGTGTGTTTAAGGACAAAGGCTGTTCCCAGAGTAGGATGTCCTGCAAAGGGGATTTCTTTAGCCGGTGTAAAAATACGTACTTTTACAGTGCAATTTTTCATGCTGGACTCTTCAATAAAGGTGGTTTCGGAGAAATTCATTTCCAGAGCGATTCCTTGCATTGTCTCGGTTTTAATTTGCGCATTTTCTTTTTTATTCCAGAAGGTAGCGAGTTGATTCCCACCAAATGGATAGCGATCATCAACAAACACGCTCGTTTGAACATAGGGAAGTATCTGCACAGTTATCACCTTCGCCTTGAGCTGTTATTCACCAGGAGAAAAGAGCTTTTCCATTGAAGGAAGAAGAAAGGAGTTTCGAAGACCTTTAGAAGTGACTCATTTTCGTAAATAGGCGCGGGTTCCTTAAATAGGGGTTAAACTATGGTTAGAAGGAGCAGATGAAAAGACCAGGTTCTGGTGAGCTATGATGATTGAGTTTAATGCTAGCGTAACAAAGGGAAACATGGTTCAACTTCCGCAATGGTTGATTGATAGTGCCAATCTCAAGGAAGGAGATGTTTTACGCTTAGCCGTCTTACATAAGGTAATCGTTCAAATGCCCGAAAAAGCGAAGCCTCCACCTAAGTCTAAGCCTAAAACCCCACCAAAGAGGAAGCCTATGACGATACCGAAGGATAAATAGTCAAAGTAAAATCACATCAAATGCATTTTTACATATTCATCATTGATAAATAGTCATTTCTTTTAAGAGACATTTTGAATAAAACATTGGACCTAATAGTACCCATTAATTTCCATTCTTTGTAGGAATTCTTTGAGGCGCTTTCATATTTCGAAGTAGCTAATAACCCCGTATCAAATCAACGATATTCATGAAATCGGTTCGTCTCTGGGCAAATCGAGTAATATTCTCAATGACTTCATCCCATCGATCTAAATCATCAAAGGGGGAGGCGGCACGATGGGGAGAAAATACCACGTTGCCTAAAGTTTGGAATGGTTCTTCAAAGGGATATTTTCGACCTTCTTTGTCGGGTTCAGGTTTGTAGGTGTACCATACATCAATGGCGGCGCCAGCGATTTTGTTCTTTGAGAGGGCATCATATAGGGCCTTTTGGTCGACCACATCGCCTCGGGCAACATTTACAAGAAAACCGTCTTTACCTAACAGATTTAATTCTTCACCGCCGATCATTCCAGTGGTTTCAGCGGTTAATGGGATAGCAATAATGAGTGTGTTTATACTGGCAAGGAATTCTTGTAATTGTGAGGGAGTATACTTCTTTGCAGGTGAGGGTAAAGGTTCGTCTTTTCCTTCCCAGTTCCGTCGCAATATAGAAAATTCTACATCAAATGCGGTAAGAAGTTGATGGACCTTCTGATTGATTGCCCCATACCCCAACAGTCCCACTTTTCGCTTCCAGAGTGGAATGGTTTTAGCATCAGCATCCCCCTTCCGCCATTCACCTTTTGCCATCCACTCATGATGCGGGATAATTTTGTTCAGCAGTACTAACAAGAGTGCAATGACATGTTGGGCTACGAAATAAGAGTTGCTATGACCATTCACTAACACCACCCCCCGAGCCTGACCCTGGTCTCTAAACCATTCGAGAAGATGTTGGACGCCAGCTCCAGGGAAAATGAATAGCTTCAACTGGTTTGCACAATCTAAAAGTTCCTGTGACGGGCGCCAGCCTACAATCACTTGTGCTTCAGGTGCTAATGAAAGAAACTCAGACTCTTCAGCTTCTTTG
>JABXGY010000126.1 GCA_016550395.1 archaeon
ACACAAAAAGACCAAGGGGTTATTACCAGTATTCCGATAGCCATGAGCCTCATTTGGTGGAACGTACAAGAACATGTCTGGTTTAATCGCAATTTCCTGTGTCTCAGTAAACGCAATCCCCTCTCCTGAGAGAATGTAAATCTCATGATCTGCATCATGATCGTGCAAGGGGATTTCTCCCCCCGGTTGTACTTCAAACCGGCGCATCGCAAAGGTCCTGGCCCCATTATCCTTATTTATTAACCATCGAATCGTGGTGCCCGTCGCACCATACATTGTGACAGTTTCTTCCGGACGTTCTTCATAACGGTCAGCAATCATCGCTTTATCACCGAGTATTGAATACTTATATAGCAATACAATAACGGATTCTCCTGCATTTACCTGTCGTATTAAAACCCGACTGATGCGCTAAGAGAAAACTTAATTGGACGCAAAACTAGGCATAGAATGACATCGTTGAAATGATGGAGAACTAACACTCTAAATGGCGGGATGATAATGGCGAGGAAAGACTTGGTTAAACAAACCCTCCTCTCCCTTTTACAGGAGGCTGAACCCGCCGTCGCTGATGATGCTCTCTTTCTAGGGAAAATGAAAATTCATTGTACTGAATCCGGTTATGCTAACATCCAACTCAGCCGGCCTCTTGATATCGAATATGTTAAACAATTCTTCCAAGGCATGGATGTCTACACTGAAGCCAACCAAGCTAGTGTCATCGTAAAGAAGAACGCTAATGTATTCCTTTACGCTGAGCCTAATAATACCCAACGCATCGCTTTCGGACCCGTAATGGACATAGAATTGCTTGTGCTAGTTTTCAAGTACATTCGCACCACAATGACGCGAAATGCGTAGTTTATCTCTGTTTTTCCAAAAGAAAGCCTTTAGGCAAAATCTCCGAAAGGTGTATACGATCTGTTTTCCCAGAAGTACTAACAGAGATGATTTCGATATCAGGGTTGAATTCGTATAATACCTGTCTACAAATTCCACAGGGCATTACTGGCTCTTCGGAATCAGTCACTATTGCGATTTTAGTAAAATCTTGAGCGCCAGCACAAATTGCACAATAAACAGCATTTCGTTCCGCACAACTTGTTGCTCCGAAAGTCGAGTTTTCCACATTACAACCTGTGAAGACTTTTCCTTTCTCTGTAACTATGGCAGCACCCACTTTGAATTGGGAGTATGGTGCATAAGCATTTTGTTGGGCGTGTCGGGCTTGTTTAATTAAATCCTCATCGTTTAGTGACATATCCTGATCCTCATCCAAAACTAGTGAAAGCGATTCTCTTCTGGTGGCTAACTATAATAGCTCGTCGGTTGTCAGTAGGTTGCTTCTTAAGTGTTCACGGTATTACTGGGTTTAAAAATAAAGCTTTTAGAATTCCTTAAATCCCGAATACGCCTCTTAGTCGTCTTAAATCCTTTAAAACGCGAAAAAACATGGCAAATGTCTATTTTACGGGAATCAGGGAATAATGTCGCCGTATACCGAAAAGCAAGGGTTTAAATATCCGCCCGAAAGCGATAAACTTGAGTTAAATTAAGGGACGTGATGAAAACGACCGTGATGGAGTCCAGCGTGGCTTCTTCTAAACAACGCGCTGTCACAAAACCCATCACTTGCCCTGTCTGCGGCCATATCAATCTAATCCACCGTAAACTCTACAATTGGTTACTTACTAAAGAGAAACAGGCTCGATGTCGTAACTGCGGGCGATCAATCCCGCTTACAGTATAATTTTTTGGTCCACTATGCTGTTACACTTAAGTGGAGAACTTCTAGATTGCTGGCAATTGCATCTCTTAGTACTAAGAGAAGTTTTAGTTATCTATGTCTTAATGTGGCCATTTAGTGTCGTTGTTCTTATCATCGCTTATCTGCTTATGTTAGGTGTTAAAAGCGGGGAAGCTGGTGAAGAGGAAAAGCTGGCTGTTCAAGAATAACTTCATCGAGGTGCATTATTGCACCTCCCTCTAATTTTTTTATTATTCTAATGATTCTTAGATAGCTTTTTTTAACTTGTTTAAGTCCAGTTGACTATTCGTTTACTCATGGAGAAGCTTCAATGTCAGAAATCCTTGATGTCGTGACTACTTACCTCAAATCAATGAAGCTCTCCTATGAAGTTAAACCTGTTGAAGGGAAAATCCAACGAATAATAGTTCCTTATTCAGTGCCTGAACAGAAGCTGAAGTATGACGTGATAATTGATGTGTCAAAATATTTTGTCCGCTTCTGGACTCTAGTTATGCGACATGACCTGATACGGAGTAAGAAAAAGCGGGTCGAGTTATATCGTAAACTATTGGAAGCGAATGGACAATTAGCGGAAGTAAAATATTTCATTACCGAAAAGGGCGATGTAGGAATCGTAGGACATGAAGGTGTAAAGGTATTGAACATAGATGGGTTTCGTGAAGAATTCGGAGCGATTCCCTATGGAGTTGTTTACTTCATAACCACTATTGCGAAGAACCTGAATCTTTCTCTCAAAGCACCTTCCTATGATGATTTATCCATTTACTCATAGATTCAAAAATCCCCATAACGATTTATGAGAAGAAACGTTTTTCTAACGCTGAGTATGAATGGTTCTTTCTACTGAGGGTAGTTCTATGACGACAACAATGGAAAAAATTGAAGGTTATCTTAAAGAAATGAGTCTAACCTATCGTATAATTTCAGCCGAGGATCGTATTATACTCCCATATCAAATCGAAGAACGCCGGTTCTTCTTAATTATAGATCGTAGTGACAAGTGGGTGCGCTTCTTCGTGACAATCGTTGATGCTGATGCAGTAAAATCAGTGGATAAACTCAAACTGTATAAGGCACTCCTTGAAGCGAATGGACAATTAGCGGAAGTAAAATATTTTGTCCCATCAGATGGGGGAGTAGGTGTGATTGGCCATGAAGGGGTTCACTCGCTTAACTTTGAAGGGTTTCAAGAAGAATATAACGCGTTACCTTTCGCAGTTACTTTCTTCATTCAAAATATCGCATCAAAATTAAATATCGAAGTCAAAGGGGTTAGTGAATCCTGAAAATAAAAAATACCCTTACCTACCTTTATGAATAATCGCTTGCAATGGTGCACCTTTATTTGACAATCAAAGCTTTACTAATCGATTTCGACAATACACTTGTGCTTTTTAACGAAGACCAGTTCCTCGTTGCCTATGCCAAACTCGCTTATCCTTACCTTACTGATTTTTTTGATGAAGCCACCTTCTTTCAAAAACTTCTCCAGTCTACACTGCAAATGATTCATAATGATGGCAGCCAAACTAATGCTGAAGCTTTCACAAATAATTTCATTGCAGATACACCCTCTCTTGACTTCGAAGAATGTAATAACCGATTTAGGCATTTCTATGAAGAGAAATTTCATGAACTAGGAGATACTGTAATTGTAGTTCCTTATGGGCGAGAGTTACTCAAGAGAGTTTTAGACGCCGGGATACAAGTAGTGATTGCCACTAATCCTATCTTCCCGGAACTCGCAACTCACGCCAGACTTAGATGGGCAAATATTGCGGATTTGAATATCACCCTTACGACTCATGCTGAAAACATGTCGTACTGTAAACCTCATCCTGAGTATTATCAAACCACCTTAGGCCTCATCCAACGAAGTCCCGAAGAATGTCTCATGGCAGGCAATGATCCCATCAGTGATATGTCCGCTTCAGCTTTGGGTATGACGACTTTCCTTGTGGATCTTGATCAAGAAAAGGGTCGGTTAGGCATTCTCTCCAAAGAGATTGGTAATTCTGCAAAAAAGGAAGCTAAACGTTTTCAATATCGGATCGATGCTTCAGGAAGCTTGGAGGACCTCGAACACTTTCTTTTCAATTTTGAAAGGAGATAATTTAATCCATGTCCATTAGACAACGAATTGAAGCTGTCTTGTTTGATGTTGACGGAGTTGTGGTTGAAAGTGAACTTCTTCACTTAGTGACCTTCAATGAGTTATTAGCATCTTTGCGTATTCATATTACTGAGAAGGAATGGAAATCACGGTTTCTCGGAGTGGGTTCCGATTCAATTATGAAGACTCTCTTCGAAGAACATGGAATTACTGAAGACTACAAATTGTGGGTTGATAAACGCCGTGCCCTTTATCGTGAACATGTGGCATCTGGTGACCTCCATTCGGTTCCAGGATTTCTTGGCTTCTATCACTCGGTTGTTGATGCCCAATTGCCTATTGCGTTTGTAAGCACAGGTCATCCACAAAATATCATTGCGGCTTTGAAAAGTCAGGGTTTAGAAGGAAGGCATCCTGTTGTTGATGGAATTCAAGTCACCCGATTGAAACCAGATCCTGAAGCCTATCTTCTTGGTGCTCAAACATTAGGAGTTATTCCTTCGCGGTGTCTTGTTTTTGAAGACTCACCAGTTGGTGTTACGGCTGCCAAAGCTGCGAAGATGTGGTGTGTTGCCCTGACCACTACTAATCCAGCAAATGACCTCTCTAAAGCAGATTTTATTATTTCGAATTTTGAAGGCTGGACAATTACTAAAATCCTTAAAAAACTGAATGTTTAATGGCGATAGCGTTTTATACCTTTGATCTTGCAGACTTCGCGGACTAGCATATCCAGAATTTGATCATCACTTTTAATACCTGCAGGAGCATCCACAATTTTACTCAGTTGCAAGGGAATACCATCCATTCGATATGCTGTTTGAATACCGTCAGCTTCAATTCCTACATAAGCTGAAGGCAAGACGACATCAGCGATTTCTGTGGTAGCACAGCGTTTTGGATCAAGGGCAATCACAGGAATGTTGAGCATTTGTTTAACCGCGGCTGCAGGAAATGAGGCTGCAGGGTCTGCTGCGATTGCAAAGAATGCATCTGCTTCTCCTCGGGCTAATACGTCCACCGCACTGGTTTCGCCGGGCATGTAATATGGAGCACCTTGTTCAAGACTAACTGAGAAAGGATACCCATAGGTCCATGTTGATACATGATTAGATCCAGTTACGTTAAAATGGCCTCGCAAGGGCATAATTACTGCCTTAGTATAGTGGTTTAAATCGGCTGTTAGGTCGATGGCGACTGCGATGTTATGGTCTTTTCCATGGCTCTGGGTTAATCCTAATCCAAAGAATATCGTGGCAAATTGAGCGTTCTTTAAATCCGCTGTTAGCTCACGAACCTGTCGCATAGGGACCCCTGCAACTTCTGAAGCTTGTAATTCATTTCCACGAAGCAGAGATCGTACCGCCTGCATTAGCTCATAATCTTTGTTAGGTTCAATTTGAATGAAATTTGTAACCTGATCAGAAAACCGTGTGGGACGAACGTCGATGTGATAGATCTTACGATCTTCAACTTGCCGGAAGAGCCCCTCAATGAATTGAGAATACCGTCGTGTATGACGGGGATGCGCTGCAATCGGATTACAACCCCAATAAATGATCAAATCTGAGTAATTCTTGATTTTACCTAAGGTGCAGGTGCCAATCCCTACACGTTGTACCGCTTCAATCCCTGGACCATGACATACAGAAGATGTATTATCTATTATTGCACCCGATACTTCCGCTAATTCTAAGGCTTTAACGTTGGCTTCATTAGAGGTACTCGCTAAGCCATAAATCACAGGACGTTTTGCATTCGCAAGTATCTTTGCTGCAGCTTGCACAGCCTCTTCAAGGGACACTTGTTTAACCTCGGATTTATCAGACCCTGATCGTAGCTCCGGTTTGTAGATACGATACTCATCTCGAACTTTCAAGAACTTGGTATGTCCGATTCGACATGCATTCAAGGCTTCAACAATTGTGCCTTCCGGAACTCGTGGAAGGGGTCCGGTCATGGTTACCGCAACTTCAATGTCATCGCAGAGACAACCACAAAAGGGGCATATTACGTGCTTGGTGATGCGAGTCCGAGGGGTTGCTAGAATTGCATCGGTGTCTTTCGTAGTCATACTTTGAACCTCAATTAGCACCCTAGCCGAGGTGTAGATGTACAGTGTGGTTCTGTCATTTAAGCGGTTCGCCCTGACCAAGTGTTAATAAGAAAAGAGGAGGTTCCAAGTTTTCCAACTCAGAATATAATCCTAATCTAAATATTCTCTCCGAATTCCTAGCTCGCAGACAATCTCCGTTTTCCGTTTTTGAATCGTACCTTGGGATACACCAGTGATCTGACTGATTTGAGCCATTGTTCGGGGCTCGTTTTTCAAAATACCCGCGATATAAAGAGCTACTGCAATAAGGGTATTAGGGGATTTTCTCAAATGAATTTCTGATTCATTGATCTTCACAAGAATATTTTCTGCTTGTGACCGTGTTTGGGGAGAAAAAGCAAGTCGATTACTAAAATCAGAAATATCAACATGCGTTTGAGAAACATTGGGCATTATCAGTACACTTCAGAAAAAGGTCCCGTTAGGCGGCTCATAAGGGCTTGGATTTCTAGGCCTCACGATCACTTACCTCTAAGAATATTTTGCATAAGAGGCTAGCCCGATCGAATTTCAAGTTCATGGACGAGTTGCCTGTAGCGTGTTTGAATCGTGTGTGGTGAAACTCCTGTTACTTGACCAATCTGCTTTTGAGTTCGCCGTTCATCTTCTAAGATACATGCAATATAGAGTGCTGCCGCAATGAGGCTTTCAGGAGCTTTCCTAGATGTTAGACCTACTCTGTCAGCGTCAAGGAGAATTACTTCAGCTCGTTGCTTTGTATTGGGGGATAGTTGGAGTTGATTGACATAGGATGAAATGTCATGTTGAGGTTGATTTGAAAATGTCATAGTTGCTCATCTCATAAGTTCCTTGTATCTAAAGTTTGAAGCGATATTTTATCACACTTTCGAAAAAATCGTAGACCATCAATTTAGAATAGTAAAATTCACTAATGACTATGAAATCCCCATCCGATGTGCCGGTTTTTTCCCATCCTATTCCGCCATAGATTTTGGCTTCTGTTTTATTACGCGTTGTCCAACAGTAGGTCCAAACATTAGGACTAATACGAATTAATTCTGGAATAGTATAAAAAGCAGGTAATAGACCCCCAATAGGAAGTGAATTCTCTATTAAGTTGATGATAATCCAATTTTTGAGAAAATATGACAAAATAGCGGCTTTTTATCAATTTAAGCTGTTATAATCTCCGTTTTCATGTAGTTTATCCCACGCTTTGTAGAGGTTTGGGCTTTAGAATAGTAAATTCAGCCTATTTCTCTTGCCAGTTTGATGACCTTTTTAACAAGGAAAATTCCTTGAACTTCCTTAATGAAGCTTATTTCAGAGGCGTCATTGGAAGAGCGAGCTAATCGGATTATTAAAAAAGCTCAGCCTAAAGAGGATAGAAAAAGTCTTGAAGTTTTTCTAGCTAATGCTCTCTTATTCATTAAAAAGGCTCGAGGTGAACCGATTCCTGATTCTGAGAAGTTGCCTCCTCCACATCCTCGTATCTCTTTTGCAGCACACCTAGATTCCAGCCCTGAGTTAGCTGACTTTTTTGAACAACGACTTGATCTCATCGAACGGTATGAAATAACTGATGTTCACCGAATCATTGATATCATGACAGCCTTTTCCTATCTACCTCCTTATCCTCTAGAAATTCGGTTGTCTCCACGAAAAGTTCGACTTCTACTTCACCTCTATGAAGATCCTGTTATTCCTAGTAGCCAGTTAGCTGAAAAAATCAATTCAACTCCTCGAACCATTCGTAAGGAGTTAGAAGATCTCCGTCGCTACTTTGGCTTTACCATCGCAAATTTTCTTGATTATCACAAATTCAAACTCGCGCATGTGCTCGTAATTTTTCGCACAACATCGCTTGACCACTCAAAGGAATTAGTTCAATTTATCCAACGCGAACGCCCTCTATTTCTAAGAGCTTTCACCTTTGATGAAGACTATCGTGTTGGATTCATGACATTCACAATTCCCGATCAACCCAAAGGACACCGGTTATTTAATCAAAGAATAGTCTGGCTTCAGGAGGGTTTTTTTCAAGAATTGACAATCGCGAGGACTCTCGAAGCCGCTTATTCTATGTCATTTGATGCCTATGATACAAAATCTAATTCATGGATATGTGATTCACCACTCGTCTCAGAAGCCATGCTGCAATTTATCCAATCTCATAGTTATTCTATCCCCAAACCTCATGGTTTGAAATATTCTGAACCTATGCATTTTACACAACTAGATTTTCTACTTGGGCAATTAGCACGCAACCACGTGCGACCATTAAACATCGAATTCATTAAGAAGGAATTAGATAAGCGTGGATTCGAACTATCCAAAAAAACGATTTGGGCAAAACTTCTCCGATTCCGAAAGGAAAAAATCCATGCGCCTATGGTATATTATGAAGCACCGTTTTTCGAATCCTTTGTTACCCTACTTGTTCAATGCAATAACAAAATTCGTGATCACGTTGCTCTTTTACCCTCTCTTCTACCATATTCCTTTATTTCCATTCTAGATTCCGGAGTGTTCATCTCCTTTCATCAACCTAGCCACTGTGGAGCAATCACAGGTCAGCTTATACAGGCTTTAAGTAATTATTCTGGTGTCACAAACGTAGTTACTGTTCGCCGGGGAGACAACATTGGCACCCCTTCAACTATTGACAGCTATACACGATGGGATGAAAGTCGTCAACGATGGATTATCCAAGAAGGCGATATCTAACATTGAAATGAGCATTGAGTTTGTTATGGAATTAGGGGATTAGAATGAGAATGAGACTTTGAATCCAAAGATGACCAGCAAAGATTAACGGTAGGAATAGGGTTGCGGTTAGTGAGATTACGGTCAACAAAGTGTTGATTGATGGGCCTGCTGTATCCTTAAAGGGATCACCGATAGTATCACCAGTTATTGCGGCAGAATGAACGATGTGATAGTCTTTTCTATCATGATCGTATTCCGGTGATTCGATGAATTTCTTTGTATTATCCCAGGCACCCCCAGCATTATCCATGAATAGTGCCAATATCAATCCAGTGATTACCGCTCCTGCAAGATAAGCGGCTAAGGCTTCTAATCCCAATACTATTCCAGTAATGATAGTAATGACAATCGCGGCAATAGTTGCTGGAAGGAGTTCTCGCAACGCACCTGCTGTCGCAATTTTGATACCTCGATCATAATTGGGGCGGGCTGTGCCTTCGAGTATATCTGGATTTTCTTGAAATTGACGTCGAATTTCTCGAATGAGTTTATCTGCATTTTTTTGAACCCCAAGAATGAGTGCAGCTGAGAAACCTGCAGGTAATATGCCACCAATCAAGGCTCCCGCAAGTACAACGGGATTTAACAAATCGATGAAAATAATTTCTCCTGTCAAATTAGAGGCCAGTTGAATATACGCAGCAAAAAGAGCGATAACCGTGAATCCTGTCGCTCCAATAGCAAACCCCTTGGTTATCGCTTTCGTTGTGTTCCCCAAGGCATCAAGCTTATCACACGCTTCAATAGCTTCTTCCGGTGCTCCTGACTGTTCGATTATCCCCCGGGCGTTGTCAACAATGGGTCCATACGCATCAGAACTCACTACAAGACCATTAGTTGCCAGCAATCCAACAGCTGCAATAGCCACAGAAAATACCCCCGCTTGCCAGAATCCAATATTACCAGGAATAGGTATCAGCGCTCCAAGGACAAATGATGCGACCAGCGCGATAACAATCCCAACAACCGATGGTATAGTACTGAGTAAACCATAGGAATAACCAGATAGCACAAGAGTAGCAGGACTGGTCTCCGATGATCGCACCATGCTCTGAACTGGTTGGAATCGTCCCACTCCATAATTGCTGGTAAACACAGCTGACACGAAACCAATGAGTACTCCGGATAAAAGTCCCAATACACCGGAAATAGCAATCACGATGGGAACCTGGAGTAAGAATAGAACTATTACAACTAGAATAGCAAAGAGAATCGTAGCAAAGTAAGTTCCACGATTTAGTGAACAATCCGGTTCACAATAATCCTGCGTCCGTACAGCAAAAACACCAGCCACTGAAGCTAACGCTCCAAGCGCTGTTATAATTAGCGGAATTAAACCATAGGGAATCAGTGTGTTAATGCCATTTAATATCAAAACTAGATCAATAGAAGCGCCAAGAATAGCTGCCGCAAGAATTGCAGCGATATTACTATCAAAGATATCAGCCCCCGTTCCTGCAACGTCGCCAACATTGTCTCCAACCGCATCTGCGATTGCGGCAGGATTGCGTGGATCATCTTCAGGAATGTTTCGCTCAATTTTTCCTACAATATCAGCTGCTACGTCTGCAGTTTTAGTGTAAATGCCACCACCGGCTCGAGCGAAGAGAGCGATGCTACTTGCGCCAAAAGAAAAACCCGCGATAATCTCCCATAAGGCAACGGATCCGAAAAAGGGGAAAATGACATTCCAGGTAAAATACAGTCCTCCAATTCCAATCAAGGCTATACCGCTAATGATTAGTCCCATTACTGAACCAGCACGGAAGGCGACCCGAAAAGCTGGGTTTAATCCACCAGTAGCCGCTGCTGCGGCAGTTCGACGATTGGCTCGGGTTGCCACAGCCATTCCAACGTAACCAGCTGCCATACTGGCAAATGCTCCAATCACAAACGAAATAGCAACTGCTACCGCGACAGTGGCTAGCCCCGTTCCACTAAAGAAGAATTCAGCGAGGGTAATGATTATGGCCATCACAACGACAAAGCCTGCGAGTACACGATATTGTATACTGAGAAAGGAATAAGCTCCCTCTTCAATCAACTGACTGACTTCGCGCATACGTTCATTGCCTTCATCAGCTCGCATCACTAATCGAAAGAAAATGAATGCCACTAGAATTGCGAGCAGTCCAGCGAATATCGCTACACCTAGTATAATTATTGTTATCATGAAATTACCTGTTTTTAATCGAACCAAACCAAACTATTTAGCTGCACTACGCATTTCTGCAAATAATTCCTGAAGGCTTAACACTTGTTTATCAGGAGCTGGAGTAACAGTTGCCTTCAACCCTTTCATAGTAGGCATACCTGTGCTATCTGTATCTCCGCCAATGACACAATTCGCCCATGGCCCATAGGGTATGAAGCCCATTCCTTCACTAGCTCGGGGTGCCTCCTCAGCTCGAAGCACAACACTACCGTGTTCTGTTGTCACTTCAACTATGTCACCGGGTTCGATTTTTAATTTTTCAAGGTCCTTAGGATCAAGACGAATCTGTGTTGTTGCTTCATAATAAATCTCACTCAGTTTTCCTGCCTCAAGACCTACACCCTGTCGTCGAGTTCTACCTGTTACCAATACGACTTCCAAGCTTGGCATAAGAATGCATCACTCCACTATCTGTAGCAACCGATAGACTCTGACCACTAATAAATTTCTTACTCAAAACTGATACGGTCATCAGAAAAGCGAAATATCAGGAAGATGGGAGACGAATAATCCATCCTTGAGTAGATAATGATCCCACAACTACTTGGTTTCGGATGATGTTACCCTCTTTA
>JABXGY010000127.1 GCA_016550395.1 archaeon
GAAGCAAAATGGATTCGTAGCGCCGGTGATGTCTATGAAGCTGTTGGGCGTGCTGTTCAAGATAAAGTAGCTATGCCTGAGGGAACTCCTATTGTCATTATTCCAATCGGGGTCGCTACAGAAGAAATCCGAGAGCGCATTTTAGGTGCCTGTTACAAATATGGCATTGAACTTCATTATATTGCGGTTAATGAACGGGAAGTATTTCCTGATTATTTAACAACGCAAGTGTATCCTGCTATTCATACTCTTATTCAAGAAGCTCGAAATCTGCTCGAAAAAGGGCTTTCTCGCCCTCAAATCAAAGCAGTTCACACCCTTCTTGCAACGTTTCATGCCATCGAAGGACCACCTGAACTTGTCGATGAGGTGAACCTTGTATTAAGCGAACTGAAACCTGGAAAATAGGCTCCACTGATTGTTAATACAAACTATTCTAGCTAAATTATGTTCAATAAGCAAAATTTCTTGACATATTATTAGAAATTCGTTATAGAAGAGTTAGGAGCCTTTTCATTGGGTTTCTAGTTGCTTAGCAATCCAGATTTTAAGACTTTTTTTCGCTGGAATTGTTTTAAACCACTCGGGATCTTCATAGAACCCTTCATGGCGAACTGTAATGAGTTCTTCTAGCGTGGATGGACGGGTATCGGAGACATCCTCTGCAAAGAGATGAAGTGGATAATTATATGTGGGGGGGCAGTTCCTGGAGCTCAGCGGTTGGAAACATGGAAAGAATCACACCAGAAAGTACAGCCTGGTGAACAAAGATTTCGTATCGTTTATCTTGTTGATAGAACTCAGCGCATTCAGCTTTCTTGTACAGTTCAAAGAAGGTATCGTGCCATATTCGAAATAGTCGGTTCGTGGGACGTGTAATGAGAAAACCAGCATTGAAGTATGGGCGCACTTGCGTCGCGTCGACGTGCGTTACCATGGGAAAAACGCGGTCTTGGGGGACCTGGCAGGAACGATAGATTTGGGTCCAAAATGGGTCTAGCGGTTCATCATATCGAGAACCAATTAATGTGTGATGAACGGGTCGATATCCCAGACTTTTATCATCGGATAGGAGAAAGTCCTTGGGTTCATTTAAGACAAGTGTATTAGCATCCAACCAGGCTAACAATGCCGAATTTCTCTCCGCAATTGATTCTGCGAAGGCAATAATCTGTATTGTGTCCGCGAAAAAGAACGGGAGCTTAGACTCATCGAGTTCAAATGAAATAATTTTGGCATCAAGACCTTCTAATCGATCTTTGGTACTAGTAGATATTTGCTGGGAGGATTTCGGTGTGAAAACCCAAATTGGTTTTTCTGATAAGTTTCCAGCAAAGGTCCGAATACTTTCGACAAGAAGAAGTGTATTGGTTTCTGAACTTTTTTGCGGGAATGTGACGGTTGTGAAGATGAGTTGTTCGGGGTTCATCAGAATAACCAATATAACTCGTTTTCATATCTTCTTTAATTAAACCCAATGGTCAATATGGGGATTCAGAAGCTCTAACTCTAATTAGATTAATTCACTCAAAAGTAAATGATGTTCCTGAACCATTCTCCCGGAACACCTCTTCCCCTACAACGCTACGTATTCCTGCTTTCGCTTCCTTACTTGTACAATGACAAGGAGACACTAACTTAAGCTCCTCTTTAATGAACAACTCTCCCACCTTTCTACCTTCTTTTTCAGTGTTTAGATGGAAGCCACCAATCATTGCTTGCAATGGTC
>JABXGY010000128.1 GCA_016550395.1 archaeon
AGCTCAGATCGCTGAACTTGTCGAACAACTGCGTGGCACCGCTGGTAAACGTCAAGTTAAAGGCGTGAAGCGCGGACTCGCCCTCAACCTCGGTGGTACAGGTTCAACCGCTGTAGTCAACATTCTCAATAGAGCATAATTGTTAAGGTGAATCCTATGTCTGATCAAAGCGTTCCCATGTTATGGCGGCGAATCAAAAACGTCTATAATCTTGTCGGTCGACTCTGTCGAACCTGTGGGACAAAATATTTTCCACCCATACCACTCTGTCCAAAATGCAGAAGAAAAACAGATTTCACTGATTATCAGCTCTCAGGGTTAGGCAAAATCTATTCATATACAATCATTCATGATCCCCCATCTGGATTCAAAGACCTAGCACCCTATGTACTGGCCCTCGTACGGCTAGATGAAGGACCCCTCGTATTATCTCAAATTGTGGATGTGAATAATGACCAAATTGAGATAGGTATGAGTGTCCAAGTAGTATTTCGCCGAATCGGGGATGCAGGTCGTACTGGTGTGCTTCGGTATGCCTACAAATTCCGACCACTCCCCGAATATGCGACGGGTTACATCATTGCCTCAGTTGAGGGAGAAGAAGGCGTAATGCATCTAGAAGTTCCAATGAAGGAACGCAAGCGCCACTCGGTGCGTAAAACCTTGGAAGCGGCTGGTAGCCGTGTGAGACGTCGTTTACGACGCAAGAAAAAGCAGGAAGAAAAGAACCAAAAAGAAAAAGAAGCGTCTAAATAATCCTCTTTCTTGGATTCATGAACCACGCGATTTATAAGACTCATTGAATACGAGTTTCGCCTCAGCAAAAAACTGAGAAGACAAAATTCATGTGGCATCCTATGAGGGTTGCTTGATGTCTGGTCAACGACGAATTTTCAACTGCAAAAATATACTCAGTATTATTGTTGCTTCAATCATTCTTGGAATGATGGTGAGCATAGTCCCATGGATTCAACCGAATGGTGGACTTTGGGCCGACATTCCATGGGCTAACTTACCTGCTTATTCTGTGCAGGAAATCCCAGGACTGGATGGAGAAATTCACATCGTTCGTGACCACTGGGGTGTTCCCCATATTTTCGCCAGCACTGACCCTGACTTGTATTTTGGCTGTGGCTATGCTCATGCCCAAGACCGCCTATTTCAATTAGATTTGTATCGACGTATTGCACAAGGAAAACTCTCTGAACTCTTCGGCCCAGAGAACATGGAATTAGACCAATTCAATCGTCAACTGGGATTAACCCAAGCAGCTGAAGATTCCCTAGCCATCCTCGATCCTATCGTCCTCGAATTACTGGAAAGTTACACAGCAGGCATCAACCATTACATGGCAACAATTGGGACTAAGATTCCTGTTGAAATTCGGGTCCTAGGTTACTTCCCGGTGCCCTGGAATGTGACTGATACGCTGAGCATCGAACGATATCTTGCATGGATTCTTTCAGCAAGTAACGCATTTCAAGACCTCCAAATGGCAAAGCTCATTGACACCTATGGGTTCCAAAGCGTCTTCACCGATCTGTTTCCCGAAATCCAATACAATGACCAATTTACTGTTACCCCATCCACTCCCCAAACCAAACTTGCTGAAGCTGCTAATCAACTTGCATCCAATCTCCAAAAACTCCAAGAACAAAGCCCCATATCAAGTTCAGCACTATGGGGCAGTAATAGCTGGGTCATTAATGGATCACTTTCTGATACCGGAGCGCCTTTTCTCTGCAGTGACCCCCATCTGTCACTCACAACACCACCGGTTTGGTATGAGGTTCACTTGATAGGGCCCACACATAACGTGCAGGGTATCACGTATGCCGGAATTCCCTTCGTGTATCAGGGACATAATGCAGATATTGCCTGGGGTTGGACCGGCATGTTGTCCGATGTATCCGATTTCTATTATTATACTTGGCATCCAAGCCAACCCAATCAATATTGGTGGCAAGGAAGTTGGCGGACCATAGAACAACGGAACGTGACGATATGGGCTCGAGTTGATAGTTCATTCGCCCCTGTCGAAAAAGTCTTCAACTACACCATTCACGGACCGCTTTTCGAAGAACCAAATGGACGCTTTGCTCTGAAATGGACTGGGGCTAACGGTTCTAAAACAACTGAAGCCCTATACAAGCTTGCCAAAGCTACAGATTATACGGCATTCCTTTTAGCCCTTGAAGACATCGAATGCCCTAACCTGAATTTTCTGTATGCGGATACGAGCGGTAATATCGCCTATCATGCTGCAGCAGCTCAACCGATTCGTGGACCTGGTTCAGGTCCAAGTCCACTCAATGGGTCATCAGGCAGCGAAGAGTGGATGGGCTTTATCCCTTTTGCTCAACTTCCTCAGAGCTATAATCCTTCCACGGGCTTCCTTGTTGTAGCAAATAATCGCCCAGCTAATGCAACCTACCCCTACTATCTTGGCTATAATTTTGCACCACCACACCGAGCCAACCGGATTAGCCACCTTTTAAACGCCTCTACAAGCCACTCAATGAAGGATATGCAATTCATCCAACAGGATTCTCTATCCCTACATGCACTGGCCATCAAAGATATTATCGCTAGTGTTGTTCTAGCAGAGGTTTCTGAATCGGAAAACCCCACGATGCATGCCGCGGCATCTGAGCTCTTGGACTGGGATGGTGGAACAAGTCCTGACAGTATTGGAGCTACAATTTGGAGTAACTTCGTCCTCACCTATATGAACGAAACCTTCTTTGATGAATACTTCGTCGCTGACACCCCCGAAGGTCCCTAC
>JABXGY010000129.1 GCA_016550395.1 archaeon
CAGGAAATCTTCCCCGATAATGGCGATTTCTTTAACGGCTAACTTAGAAGCTTCATTGGGATTGAGCCGCATAAGGTTACATGCGTCTTCATGAATCTGAAGGAAACCTTCGACGAGAGTTGGGTAATCCTCAATCATAGTATGAGTTGTAACAATTCCATAACTGGGATTGTAGGGCCATATCGAATTAGGAGGCAGAACCAGGGAAGCCTTGAGATACCGGTTTGCTAATACCGCAAGGGGTGGAGTCCCACAACCAGCAGCGACCTCTTCGTCTTCCATAGCTTCGAGGATAAAATCAGCCCACTCAAAGTTTTCGATTATCACAGTATCAGTTAACTGGGCATCTGTAATGAGTTTCCGGATAATCACATCATGAATAGATCCCCGAGAAGGGGTGCCAATCTTCTTGCCTTTAAATTGTGCTAATGTCGCCTCCACTGAACCGAGTTCATCGATGGTTTGAAATCCAGCCAGCGCAGTGACCACAGTACCCTCCACGTGTCCACCACCAACGCATTTGATATCCAATCCTTGTTCCATCCCAATCATTGCCGGGGGAAGTCCAATATAACCAATATCCAGTTCACCTTTTTTGAAAGCCTGAACCATAGCTGGTCCTGTAGGAAAAAGGTTCCAAGCAGCTTTTACCTGCATTTTCTCCTCCACCCACCGACCTCCCATTATGATAAACGCTGTGTGATATGCAGTGGAAAGGTGTCCAATTCGTAACTCGTTCATATTGCGTTTCTTCTTCATTGATACCACTTATGTTTTATTCCCAGGGAAATCTTACACGATTTTTCACGATGCTGGTTTTGAAATAATTCTCTTGTTCGAATTCTTAGAAAGCCCAGAATCCTAAGAGCGCAAAAATCCATCGTCCATATAACGCAAATATTAGGATGAAATACGAAACGAGGATATCCCAGTACGAAGAATGTTTGTTTCGAAATGGTAGCCAGAAATATGCAAAAATTAGCGAGAGACCAAAATAACTCATCGTAATTGCAATATAACCTATCACATCAATAGCACGGTAGAAACCGAGTAAAACGCCGAAGAAGACGATGCCGTAAAGATGATGGGCTAGATAAGAAATCAAGGTAATTTGTCCATTAACTTCAAAGAATCGGCTTAAAGGATTCCACCAGTGCCATGCGTCAACGGTGGTTACAACACTGGCAAAAGCCAGTAAGGTCATTCCGGTTGATAAGAGAAAGAACCCATTGGTCAAGGGATACTGTGTTACGGGATCATTCATCAAGAACATCATAGGTGGAACCAGAATGCACATTATACTGCCTACTAACAGAGTGTGATAGATTAGTTGACGGGGATTAGGAGTTGGTTGGACGAAGGCCTCACCGACTAATGTGCCAATAATTGGACAAGCCAGCCAGGGAAAGATGGGAGCTTTTCCAGTGGCAATAATTGCTGAAAGATGATCCAGCAGCGTCAGCGGAGGGGAATAATGCAGATTTCCAACTGCACCAACGATACCTTCATAATTGAGCCAAATTCGAAGAAAAGGCGCGGCTACGATGAAAATAATTGGAAGAAACATACGATATCGCCGAGGAATATACAAAGCAATTTGGCTGACAATCAGGGAGAGACCAATTAGTTGAAGGATGCTCCAGTCTAGCCACCAGATGGTACCAAACATCACAACTGAGAAAAGATAGCCCAAACCCATAATGAGAAGACCTCGTGAAAGCACCCACTGCCACACTGTTTCTGATGCCGCTCCTTTTCGTTTGAAACGATCATTAACTAAAACTACACTAATTCCTGCAACAATATAGAAAAGCGGAGCCGGAATAATTCCAAAGAAGAGAATCCAAGCAGCGACCGGTGAATGATATCCGCCACCTACAAAGGTTTGACCAAAATGATTGATAACCATAAAAACCAGTGCTACACCTCGAAGAACATCAACAGAGCGGATGCGCCCCTTATGTTCGACATAAGTCTCAGCAATGGTCATTATAATTCAACCATAACTTGAAAGTGAACTATCACTTCAAGGATGCTACAAAGTGTAATCCGTTAAATAGATTAATGCAACCTCAAAAAACCGCGATTTTCCCAAACAACCTTCTCAGTCTCCCAAAGGCTAATAACAACTTAAAATCACAGTCAGAAGTAACGTGAGACCCACCCATCTTGGAAAGACACTCAGCAATTCTGTGTTTAGGGGGTAATTAGTCAGTGTCGGGACAGGTGCCACCTGCCGTTTGTACATATATCTATCGTCACGAACGACCCTGCCACAAGCGCGGAGAACAGTGTACACACCCAACTGTTCCTGGAAGCCCCTACTGTAAGTGGCACCAAATTTTACCCGATAAAGATTTCCGCAGCATCGATTTTAGTGAAAGTGAGGACGAACACAAACATCTATGTGAGGCATATCTCGTCGACGCACGGCTTGATGATACAGTACTATTAGAAGTCCTTCTACATGATGCCAATTTGCATGGAGCATCTTTGACAAAAGCTAACCTACAGGGTGCGAATCTTAGTCAAGCCAATCTTCACGAAGCAGATCTTTGGGGAGCAAACCTGAAAGGTGCTATTCTTTGGGGAGCAAATTTACGACGCGCTCAGTTAATTCTCACACAACTTCAATTTGCGGATTTAGTCCGAGCGGATTTACAGGGTGCCATGTTTGATAGTGCAAAACTTGAATACACTGATTTGCGGGGTGCAAATCTTGTTTCAGCACACTTTGATAGCACTAATGTAGAGAATGCCTATTTTTCCGGGAAGTTTGGATCAGCTCAATTGATGCTCTGCACCTTAAAAATGCAGCATCATTAGACAACTTGGTCGCGCACCAAGAGCGGCTAAGTCTGCAATCGGAGGTTGGCACCGGCGATCTTCTCCGTTCTTACACTATTGAGGACTACAACACCGAGAAGCGTAATGCTCGTGATATCGCACGTGATCATCGAGTCCTGAAAATTTACTTCAAACAAGAGGGGCGATTAGACCTCAGTAGCAAACACTATTTGAATGAAATGCGATCAACTCGCCAATCCTATTGGAACAGGGCATTTAATCAGAATCGAGAAAAAGATAGTGAACTCCTCCCGAGAAGTGAAAGATTTCGATGGACTATTCGTGGAAGTATGAGTAAATTACTGGATACGTTTTTTGGGTATGGTGAGGAACCTTCAAAATTAATAGGTTGGACGATTTTCACGGTATTTCTCACAGCCCTAACCATATTCTGGATTGATTTGACACAGGGTCTTATTCTATCTAATCCCATCATCAACTTTGTATCTAATCTAGCTATTGCACTAGTCTCTTTTGCAGTAGCTCCACCCATTCCCTTTGATGTGATACCACAATTCTGGATAGCTAGTGTCACTGCATTTGTAGGTAAATTCTTTCTTGCGCTTTTCGTATTTATTCTCAGTCGAAAAGTAGAACGTTAATTCGTCAATTGTGGGTAGATATCTTCAGCGAGGATGCGAGAAACATCAAAATATGTGAAAGGAGAGTTCCGCCTGCTCATTCCATTAATAATTTCGAAGCAAAAATGCTCAACACCCGCGTCAACAAACGCCTGAATCTTTCTTGTTATCTCCTGAATTGAACCAGCTAGTATGACTCTTTGTAAATCAGATTCGGGAATATCCGATACTAGCGGTAATAATTTCCCAATATCGAGTTTCGCCACATCGTCCGCATCGTAGGTTAGGAGACTTAATCGGTTTGGGTCGATATTCAGGTCTTTGTAGATATCAGCAAAGTCCTCTTTCCAATATCCCATTTGTTGAATAAGCCAGGGATTCAAGGCGAGTTCACCACGAAATCGGTTCAGATACTGAGAAATTTGGACTGGGTCATCGTGCATGTATACACGTCCCCAGAAGCCAGTGGTTAATTCGGTGGGATTACGACCCAACCGTTTCATGTGTTGATGGATATCGGCTAGGCCTTCTTTGTAAATGCGAGGTAATCCTGGAAATGGAAACCATCCATCACCGAATTCCGCGGTTATACGCCGTGTAACAGGACCATTCCCAGCTACCCAAATGGGTACGGAAGGCTGTTGCACAGGTTTTGGAACTAACACAGCCTGTCGTAGCTTGAAAAATTTCCCTGAAAAATCAACTGGTCCTTGCTGTGTCCATAAGAGCTTCATGACTTCAATAGCCTCACGCAGACGGCTTACAGCCCGTTTTGTACTAAAGCCATAGGCAGTAAGATTCATTTTTTCCCCTGCTCCAATGCCCAGGATGAATTTACCATTCGTCTGATGGTCAAGAGATACCGCATTTTGAGCTGTAATGGCAGGATGAAGCCGAATACCATCGGTGACGGCCACTCCTAAAGCCATATCAGGTGCTAATTCAGCAAACGCACCGAGCATCGTCCAAGGTGACAAAAAATCATCAATAGCAAATGGAGGTAACCCCCGTAAATGATCAGGTACCCAACATGAACTCCAATTCTTTTGCTCTACCATCATTGCAACTTTCTTTTTCACTAAATCCCAAGAGCGGGAAAAAAAGAGTTGTTGCCCAAAATCTACCATTCAAATCACATCTACTAATTTCAACCAGAGGAGTGATTCTACTCTGCATCATAAATGCATTCTAATCCTAAGATATGCACATCTTAAAAGACTATTTTTATTCTCTTCGCTGGCGTGAGGTCACTGCCATCAGGATCAATGATATGATGACAAAAGCGAATACAACCCACCAAACCCATCCTACCCAGACTAGAGTGCCCCCAACTAGTACAAAACCTGCAAACACTGCCCAGTATCCTGATGCAGTGAGGATCACAATCACCATCAATCCGATACAAGCCATGTCGATTTTTCCAAGGTTAGCCATCCTTAGATCACCTTCAATACGCTTTAAAACACTATTCGGTTACTGTAGCCGATTCCTTAGCGTCAATGACGCTTAATTTCCCGAAGTAATCATTGTGTACGGGACTATAAGCTTGACGTTTTGACAGGAAAGCGTAACAATGCGCACACTTAAATTATCTTCCAGTTAAATGAGAGACAAATTCTCTAAATTAAAAAATTACTTCCTCCAAGGTGAATCCCATGATTAAAACAAAACTCACAGAAATGCTCGGCTGCAAACACCCCATCATCCAAGCCGCGATGGGCCCATTTTACACAACTAAACTCTGCGCAGCCGTTAGCGAAGCTGGTGCTTTTGGCATCGTCTCTCATACCAATTTACGTAATATGGATCCCATTAAAGAAATGGAAAAGAATATTCTCGACGTTGTTGAAAATACTGACAAGCCCTTCGGAGTTAATATTCGAACTGCACGACTCCAAATTGACTACCCTGACCTTATCAAGCTCATTCCCCGCGTCCGTAAAGAAAATAAAAAGGTCGGTGAGCAACTCCGACTCGTGATCACATCAGCAGGGGACCCCCGCCCCGGCGCCCACCACTTCAAAGACGTTGATCCTGACCTCCTCGTCTTCCACGTGATTCCCGCTAAATGGCTTGCTGAAAAAGCCCTTAACCCTGCCTGGTTCCAGAAAAAATTCCCCGGAACTAAAGGCGTCCTCGACGGCATCGTCGCAACAGGATATGAAGGGGGTGGACACAACAGCTACGAAAAAGTCGCCACAACGGTTCTCACAGCGGAAATGGTGGAATTCGCAGGTGATCTTCCAGTCGTTTCTTGTGGTGGATGGTATAATGGTAGAGGACTTGCGGGCGCCCTCGCCATGGGAGCTGTAGGTATTCAAATGGGTACGCGCTTCATCGCCACCAAGGAATGCGAATTCCATGACGACTACAAAGCCCTCATTCTCCCAGCAACCGACGAAGATACGGTTATGACTACCGGTGCGTTTGGTCCGATTCGCTTACTGAAGAATGAATATTCTAAGAAACATGGTGTACCGGTCCCTGACCGTGAAGCAAGGATGGCTGAAGAAGCTTCGATGACTGCTGAAGATTTATTAGATGAGATGGAACGCTATGAGCTTGTCTACAAAGGTAATGTCCAGATGGGACCGATTCTGGTAGGTCAGACTATTGGTGGTATTAGTGAAATCCCGACCGTGAAAGAGGTTGTGGATAGTATCGTCAAAGAAGCTGAAATGCGGCTGAAGGCGGTTAGCAAACTAATAAACTAGTATAGTGGTTTTTAGACAATAAGGGGTCGGTGTATCTCCAGGCCCCTGCTGGTTTTTCTTTCCCAGATGTGGTAGTATCAGATAAGGTGTTGCCTTATCATTTAGTCTTTTATAGCTCTGGCAAAGAGGAAACGTCATGTCTGATCCTGAGTATGAAAATATTCACAAGAGTATTGCTACCTTTGTTGAAGGACTTCGGACACTAGACTATGCAACGATTTCCCAAATTTTCTTTGAGGATGGATTATCCCTAGGAGTACGGAATGGTCAGATCTCCTATGTACGCCGGGATCATTGGAAGGAAATGCGGGACCAAGAAGTAGCAGCGGGGATTGACAATACTGATAATGTAGCTTGGTTCGAGATTAAATCCTTTGAGCGATTTGGAAATGCTGCGTCAGTGGTAATAGAGTTGAGTTTTACCAGTGATCCCGTTGATTATATTGATTTGTATCATATGCTCAAGACGGATGATGGCTGGAAGATTGTCAACAAAATCTATCATCATATTGAGAAGAAAAAACGATAACCAGTGATAGTAACGATAAGTGGTTACCTGCGATTCTGTTCAGAGAGGGAACAGAAGGATTAAGAAGGTTAAAGCGAAAAAAGTGCTGGGGTAGATGTAGATGGCGTTAGAGAGTGCCGTGGTAGCTGAAACACTTAGTGAAGAAATAATGGGTGTCATTGTAACCACATTAGTAGACAACCAATCTGCCCAATCTAGCCTCAGTAGTGTTCATGGACTTTCTCTGCACATCGAAGTACAGTTTCCCGGTCGGAGTGAAGCGATTCTCATGGATACAAGTGGCAGTGCTCAAGTTTTTCGTCATAATACTCAAGCTTTGAATTTAGACTTTGCCAATCTTCGGGCGGTGGTTATCAGCCATTTTCATCATGATCATTTTGGTGCTCTCGAACCAGCTCTAGAACTTATCGGTCATAGGGACCTTGTGGTGTATCTACCAGCTCATCACGATGCGATTGAGCAGACACTTAGTGAACTACATGTGCGACGCCGGGTTGCACATGAAAGTAGAGTGATTCGGTCGGGAGTTGCCACGACTGGTGCCTTGGGACCAGCCAGGCTCAAAGAACAGGGGCTTGTCCTTAACGTGGAATCATATGGGCTCATACTTTTATCCGGATGTGCACATCCCAAGGTGGAATCGATGATTCAGTCGGCAAAGAAGGTCTTTCCAGGTCGGCCATTGCAAGCAATGATTGGTGGCTTCCATTTAAAAACTGAAGAAGAAGGGAGAAAGGTGGGAGAGTTTTTCATGAAAGAGGAGCTTAGGTTAGTGTCTCCTTGTCATTGTACAAGTAAGGAAGCAAAAGTAGGAATACGTAGCGTTGTAGGGGAAGGGGTGTTCCGGGAGAATGGTTCAGGAACATCATTTACTTTTGAGTGAATTAATCTAATTGGAGTTAGAGCTTCTGAATCCCCATATTGACCTTTGGGTTTAATTAAAGAAGATATGAAAACGAGTTATATTGGTTATTCTGATGAACCCCGAACAACTCATCTTCACAACTGTCACATTCCCGCAAAAAAGTTCAGAAACCAATACACTTCTTCTTGTCGAAAGTATTCGGACCTTTGCTGGAAACTTATCAGAAAAACCAATTTGGGTTTTCACACCGAAATCCTCCCAG
>JABXGY010000130.1 GCA_016550395.1 archaeon
AAAGATGGTTGAATGGAGAGAAGTTCCCATGGGATGCCCCCAACTACCCTGAAGAAGCAACGATTCTCACCAGAACTCTCAGAATGTAAGTATTTTTTATCTTCTTTTATTCTTTCAACCAAAGTTGGGTGATTCTGGGAGAAGTTAACATCTTTCTATCATCGCCGCTGTTGCAGGAAGACGACTTGCATATTGAACTGTGAGTGGAAAGCTGGACCTTGGCGTGGATATGATGGTGAATGGCTATCATATTTCAGTGTCAGAAATTATGTTTATGTATGACGGTTTGGAGAGAGTAAAGGGGAAGAGTGGGATGTGAACAGGCGTCTTTTGGCGGTTCTGCTGATTTCTGGCATGTTGCTTGTAGCGGTTATCCCTCTAAAGAATATGCTCTCTAATCTATCTACTGATGTTGATTCTTTGCGCACGCGCAACAAAATTGAGAAACCTAGGCCAGAACATGTTCCTGGCGAGCTAATTATCAAGTTTAAACAAGAAGCAACTGAAGAAGAAGTCGATGATTTAGGAATTGAGCAAGAAGCAGAAGAAGTATACAAAAGTCCTTTCACTCTTGCTAGGAGATGGGAGGTTTCACCTACAAAAACGGTTGAAGAATGGGAGGATTTTTTTGATAAGCATCCTTTAGTGGAATACGCTGAGCCAAATTATATCCGTTATGCTCTTTGGTATCCGAATGACCCGTATTATGTTTATCAATGGCACTTTGATGATGATCACACCAATAATCCGGGTGGAGCTTCTTCTAACCCTTATGGTGGCGTAAATGGTGGTGGGATTAGAATGGAAGAGGCTTGGCCAATTACTAGTGGAAGTTCAAATATTGTAGTGGCGGTAATTGATACCGGAGTAGCTTATGAAGATTATCCTATTCCTAGTTACGAATCGAATACAGTAAAATGGGGGGTAACGGCTTATGAAAAAGCACCAGATTTAGCTGGTACTTCTTTTTGGCAAAATGGAGATGAAATCGCTGGAAATGGAATAGATGATGATGGAAATGGCTATATTGATGATATTAATGGTTGGGATTTTGTAAATGATGATGCCCATCCTAATGACAATAATGCTCACGGCACCCATGTGACAGGAACTATTGCTCAGACAACTGATAATGGGTTAGGAGTAGCTGGAATTGCTTTTAACACTACTATCATGCCAATAAAAGTCTTAGATTATACTGGCTCAGGTACTGACGTTCAGGTAGCTGATGGAATTTATTATGCCGTGGATAATGGAGCAAAAGTGATTAACCTCAGTTTAGGTGGTCCCTATTCCTCAACAACTTTGGAAAATGCTGTCGCTTATGCTTATGAGAATGGAGTAATTGTGATTGCTTCTTCAGGGAATGATGGAACAGAATCAATTGATTATCCAGCTGCCTATGATGACTATGTGATTGCAGTTGGGGCTACTCGTTATGATGAAACAAGAGCTTCTTATTCTGATTACGGTTCTTCTTTAGATTTGGTTGCTCCTGGTGGCGATGTAGAAGTTGATCAAAATGAAGATGGTTATGGTGACGGAGTTTTGCAGCAGACTTTCGAGCCTTATGAAAGTCGTTGGGATAAAGCTGATCCCACTGATTGGGGTTATTTGTTTTATGCTGGAACTTCAATGTCTGCCCCTCACGTTTCAGGAGTAGCCGCTCTG
>JABXGY010000131.1 GCA_016550395.1 archaeon
GTATTCGTCACCAAACTTCTCAATGTTGCTATACTCTTCTTCTCTTGAGATTAAGTAAACACTAGCTATCCCAAGAATTCCAATAATCACAAATAACCAATGTTGGTAAAGGAAAATGGTGGCAACGAATAACGCTAGAACCCAACCCAGATACATAGGGTGTCGAACAACGGCGTAAATTCCGCTGTCAATCAAGACCTTTACTTTGCGATAATAAATATAGTGATAAGACAGAAATACAAAGATCATACCGACCATCCAGACTGCCCATCCAACATACTCCAGCTCCTTAATATTATTAGGTTCAAGAACTTTGAATATAATTAGGGGATTGCAGGGAAAAGCCAAAACTGATAAGATAATAGCGACGAAGAACAGGAAACCCATCTTACTCGATTGCTTCATTTTCACCATCCAACTATTTGTCTCTCTTTCTGACGGTAATCATTGCCTATTCCGTTTCAGCTTTATGATTTGTGGAAGAAGTCTCGTTGATGGTTTAATCAGGTAATTAAAAAAATTGGGAAATAGGGAAACAACAAAAAAATTGGGGGATAGGGTATGCATTCACTGATTATTCCATTTTCTTACGGCGAATGTAGGTGATAACTATCCCTACAAGCAACAGTATTATGCCTACGATTAAGGTAATTCGACCACCTTCCTGAGGGGTGACCTGTTGTCCGCCCATAAAAAACGTTATATCAGACCCCGCAAGTCCAAACGCTCCTATCAAAATCAAAGGTATGCTAAAGATTATGCACCCATTTCCTATCAATTTCACCAATGATTTCAAGAATCCCATTTTACATCATTCGCCACGTATTTCCGAGAATGCTTATAAATTTTTACAATTATCATATACATAGGATATGATTGTGCATTTTGAATAATCGAATACTATTCAATAATATCAAGAAAGTGATTGAACTGTATTTGTGTGCACCCCAAACGAAATCTGAACCAGTCAAATTTATGCCTTACTTCACGCCTACTCTAAAGTGCTACAGAAGGTGAGGTTAAGTTGAAAGTATATCGATGCGTGCAAGTTGGTGACCACAGGAATGGCGGCAAAACGATTGAGGAATGGCAAAAGAATGGCTGGCATCTCCATACTTATGCATGTGCTGGAATCGGGGCAACGATGGCTATTAATCATTACTTGTTGTTTGAGAGGGAAGAATGAAAAGGACAAGCCACCTCTCATCCTCCTCCTTTTTTGCGACGTACATCTATTTTAGGGGTTTCGCAGGTAGTTTGTTTTTTGAGAATAGACAAACATTTATTTCTGTCCCGACATCGATAAACTGCTGTTTCTCAGGTATTTCAACAAAGCCATCGGCTCTTGCCAGCGTGGTTATGGCGCCGGATAGGCCTATGGGAACCGGCGAGGCAAGCGGCTTCCCCGTTTTGTCACAGGTTAGGTTCACCATAACGAAGGTTCGGCGTCCCCTTGCTGGAAACATTTTTGTTGCAGCCACCGCCTTGAGCGTTGATGGAGTTTCTTCGGTTCGCCCAGCCATTTTGCGTATTATGGGACGAACAATCATGTGAAACATCAAAAGAGACGATGTCGGGTTACCGGGCAGAGAAAAGACTGGTTTTCCGTCTACTATAGCAATAGTTGTGGGTTTTCCGGGCTTCACGGCTATCCCAGATATGATTACACCAGGTTTTCCCAGTGTGTCCACTACTTGAGGAATAA
>JABXGY010000132.1 GCA_016550395.1 archaeon
AATGTCTATCAAGCCTCCTTGAGTTTTCATAAGAGAATGGTCAAGGAAACCACCGACTGAAAGAAGTAATCGCCTTGACCAGTCACATTAGGATATTCTATATCCCATACACCACCTATTGATATCGAGATTGAGGAATTCACGAGTTTAAATAGATCATATGGTATAAAATTATGTGCAGCGCACTGTCTCTTTGAAGCTTGTGAACCCACAGGTCCATGAACTTCGACAGACAATGATTTACTTCAGAGACGCTTGCCAATACATTTCTAATTGTATTCAGCAGGGCGCATCTATTAATCGAGGTCGACTTCAACGTCGATATTATAGAGGGTTACGTGAACAGTTCCATTTACCCTCACAAATGGCGCAAAGTGTAATACGTGTCGTGGTTGGCGTATACCGCTCATTGAGATCAACACAAAAACTGAAATGTATTCCCACCTTTCGTCGACCGCAAGTTCAGTTTCAATATAATCGGGACTGGTCCTTTACTAAGGGTCTCGTGAGCTTGCGCACAGTAATAACTCGGAGGCGTTTTCGGTTTATCACTGGGGGGCATCAACAACAGAAGTATCTTGATGATACCGCGTGGGTGTGTGGGGGTGCACGGTTAATCGAACGAAAAGGCTGCTTTTACCTTCATATTACAGTTGAAAAAGAAACACCACCATTAAAAAAATCGGCAACGCCCATCGGTATTGATCGAGGTATCCGTGCGTTTGCTGTTGCGAGGGTGCCAGAAGCGGCGCCCCTCATTATCCGTGGGGGGTCATTAATCAGTTATCGAGAGAAGATGTGGCGGCTTAGGCGTAGACTTCAAGCGAAGGGCACTCGTTCAGCTCGAAGATTGTTACGACATCTTCGACATCGCGAGAAACGGTTTGTCCTTGACGTCTGTCGTTGCGTTGCTAAAATGGTTCTCCAATATGCCCAACGGAGCAATCAGCCAATCTTAGTATTTGAAAACCTGGCTGGAATCAGAGGTCGTGTCCGCACGCGAAGTAAGAAAAATCGTAGGCAACTCCATTCGTGGCCATTTCTGATTCTAAAAAAGGCTATTTTCAAAAAAGCTGAGGAATTAGGCCTTCCTGTGACAATAGTAGACCCTGCTTACACTTCCCAACGCTGTCCCGCATGTGGAACAATCTCGAAGCGCCACAGACGGCGTAACAACTATCGTTGTCAAAGGTGTAAGTATCAGAATAACGCTGACGTTGTCGCCGCCACCAATATTGCATGGCTGTGGCTCAATGACGTAGACCGCATTGAACCCGGGGTGCCGTCAACAACCCAGACGTACCGCGTCTCGTAACAGATGCGACGTACAATCCACCGATTAAAATCGGTGGAAGTTGACGCTTTAGGCATTTCCCAAATCCATAAAGGGAACAATGAAAGTACTAGGTTTTACCAAGCTATTTCTGTGAAGTGAGAATGATGCGGAAGATTCGCATTGGATTGGTACAAGCTCGGTGGGAAGGGGAAATCACAGATGATAAGACAATCCGAAAAAATGTTGAAAAAATGATTGAAAAGCACGAAGCGTATGCGTCGACTGCGGCACAGGAAGGTGTGCACATTCTCTGTTTTCAGGAACTTTTCTTTGGACCTTATTTCTGTGCAGAACAAGAACCTCGATGGTACAAATTTGCTGAACCAATTCCTGGACCGTTAAGTGATCGAATGAGTCAGCTTGCCAAGAAACACAAATTGATTCTAATTGCTCCAATGTACGAAGCAGAGATGAACGGTATTTATTATAATACTGCTATCGTACTCGACCAAGAGGGGCAGCTTTTAGGCAAATATCGAAAAACTCACATTCCTCATCTTGGACCTGGTTTCTGGGAAAAATTCTATTTCCGTCCTGGAAATCTAGGATACCCAGTTTTTGAAACTCCGTATGCCAAAATCGGTGTGTACATCTGTTATGATAGACACTTTCCTGAAGGCGCGCGTGCGCTCGGATTAAATGGGGCAGAAATTGTCTTCAATCCTTCAGCTACCGTCAAAGGACTTTCTGACCACTTATGGACATTAGAACAACCAGCACACGCTGTTGCTAATGGTTATTTCATCTGTGCAATCAACCGCGTCGGAGAAAGTCCCTGGAAGATGGGAACCTTTTATGGCAGTTCTTATGTCGCAAATCCTCGTGGAGAAATTGTCAAACAAGCCACATCTGATAAAGACGAACTTCTCATCGTTGACATAGACTTGGATATGATCAAAGAAGTTCGTAACACCTGGCAATTTTATCGTGATCGGCGTCCAGATCTTTACCGTTCCCTCACGGATACCTAAACTGGATTCAAAGATTTTTCTCAACTATCGTAAAGGCCTTATCGAGAACCGCATAGCCTTTATCAATTTGCTCTTTAGTAAGTTCTAGAGGTGGTTGGATTCGAATGGCATTGCCATCAATCCCACCTTTTCCAATAAGTACTCCTTCGTCCCTACAAATTTCCATTACTTTGAGCATTTCTTGAGTCGCAGGTTCCTTAGTTTGTTGATTCTTAACTAGTTCGATGCCTTGCATCATCCCCTGCCCCCGAACGTCCCCCACAATCTTGTGGTCATCTTTCAACGCTAATAATTGCTTTTTCAGATAAGCTCCATTCTCAGCTGCTCGTTGAAGATAGTTGCTCTCTTGGATAATATCTATTACAGCAACGGCTGCTGCACAGGAGAGGGGGTTACCACCAAAAGTGGCAAAACTATCTGTAGTTGTATATTCGGAGGCATACTCGGGGCGGGTCAAGAAGCCTCCAATTGGGACTCCACTTCCAAAGCCTTTAGCCATCGTAATTATATCAGGAGACACACCGGAATGTTCAATACCCCACCATTTATGCCCTGTTCGCCCAAATCCGGTCTGTACTTCATCGCTAATGAAGAGACCACCAAATTCTTTCACAATTTCATGTGTGATTTGGAAAAATTCTGGTGGAGGCTGGATTATCCCTGCTACGCCTTGTATCGGTTCTACAATAAATGCAGCAATTGCTTTGTTTGTTTGTGTGCGAATTAGTTCTCTGAGGTATCGTGCACATTGGATATCACAATCGGGATACTCTTTGCCAAAAACACAGCGGTAACAATACCCAAATGGTTGAAACCGAACACCTGCTGGGTGTGGCTCTGGTACAGTCCGCCATCCTGCAGTGGATAATTCACGAGTCAGTGTTGTACGTCCGTGATATGCATGTGAACAGGCTACGATATATGGGTTATTTTTGAATTTTCGTGCCATGTATACCGCGGCTTCATTGGCCTCAGAACCGCTATTAACGATAAATGATTGTGTCAATCCTTTGGGGGCGATTTCAGCTAGTCGTTTTGATAAAACCGCATAAGGGATTGTTGCGTACAAAGAGCTTGTGTAAATCAATTGCTCAATTTGCCATTGTAATGTTGCTACAAACTTTGGGTGTGCGTATCCAGTTATTGAAGTGCAGATTCCAGCAAATAGATCAACGTATTTTTTTCCCGTTGCATCCTCTAATGTGGCGCCTTCTCCTTTTACAAAGAGTACAGGGGTTTCATAGTAATGGGTGACAGCGGGAACTATGTGTTGCTTCTCAATCTTCAAAATCTCTTGAGCAGAATAAGCTTTTCGCAAATCTTCAGGAATGAGCTTCTCATCCATGCAATTCAACACCTACAAATGATAGATTCATTATGCGGCAGTTGCCTAAAGGCTTTATCTGGTGACCTATCATTTAAAATGAAAAGGAGATGTAATTTTTTATGGCTAAAAATCCTCTAGCAGTTGAATTTATCAATCTCCCGTTTAAGAATCCATTCATGTTGTCTTCGGCACCCCCTAGCCTCGATGCACGGCGAGTAATTCGTGCAGCTAAACTCGGGTGGGGTGGTGTGGTTCTTAAAACAGTAACCGAAGAACCTACTATCGACCCTCGTACACGCTTAGGAGTGTTACGACAGAACGGAAAGCTCGTTGGTATGAATAATATCGAATTGCTCTCACGTCACCCTCTAAAGACATGGACTGATTCTTGGATTCCAAAAATTAAACAAGAGGCACCTTCTGATTTTATTGTCATCGCCAGTATCATGTCAAGACCAGAACCAGAGGGGTGGACCAATTTAGCTAACACCATATCAGAAACCGGTGTTGATGCTCTTGAATTAAACGTGTCTTGTCCCCATGGCTCACCTGAGAAACACATGGGTGCCTTCATTGGTCAAAACCCAGAGTTGGTGGAGCGCGTAACACGCGCCGCTAAAAAAGGCACAGAACTCCCCATTCTTGTCAAATTAACACCAAATGTTACCGATATCGTTCCTATCGCACAGGCTGCCGTGAGAGGTGGCGCAGACGCGCTCTCAGCAATTAATACAGTTGAATCACTCATTGGTGTTGATATTGAAACTGCAACTCCCTATCCTTTTGCCTATAATCAAGATCTTTCTGAGCCCCAAAGCACTTATGGTGGATA